>NZ_JBICKE010000051.1:0-164701 GCF_043103865.1 Pseudomonas sp. yb_5 | reverse complement strand
TGGACACGCATCGGGGGTTGGACAGCGGATCGGTGATGGACACAGGTCGGTGGTTGGACACAGGCCGTCGTAGGAGCGGGTTTACCCGCGAAGAGGCCGGCACAGGTTAGCGGGTCAGGTGCAGGGCCAACTGCACCAGCCCGATCAATACCGCAATGAACACCAGGGTGAACAGCCCCCCCAGCGCAATGAAATGGCTGGCCTTGCCGTGGGTGAAGTCGCGTGCGCGGTTTTTGCCGCTTTGCACGCCGAAGGCGGCAGCGAGGATGCTGTGCAGCATCTGCCAGAAGGTCGGGGGTTTGCCCTGGCTGGAATCGTCCATGGTGGCTCCTGGGGAAATCAGAGGCAATCAGGGACAGTGTAGGCAATGGTTGCGAGGTTGCCTGTGCCGGCCTCTTCACGGGTATACCCGCGAAGAAGCCAGCGCAGTCGTTTAGCTGTCATACCCCAGGTTAGGCGCCAGCCAGCGCTCGCTCACGCTGATGTCCTGGCCTTTGCGCGCGCTGTAACGTTCGATCTGGTCCTTGTCGACCTTGCCGACGGCAAAATACTTCGCCTGCGGGTGGGCGAAGTACCAGCCGCTGACCGCCGCCGCCGGGAACATCGCGAAGTGCTCGGTGAGGTATACCCCGCTCGGCCCGGTTTCACCGATGGCAGTGCCATCGAGCAGGCGGAACAGGGTTTCCTTTTCGGTGTGGTCGGGGCAGGCCGGGTAGCCCGGAGCAGGGCGGATGCCGCTGTACTGTTCCTTGATCAGCGCCTCGTTGTCCAGGTGCTCGTCGCGGGCATAGCCCCAGTGCTCTTTACGCACCTGCTCGTGCAGCCATTCGGCACAGGCTTCGGCCAGGCGGTCGGCCAGGGCCTTGACCATGATCGAGCTGTAGTCGTCGCCCTTGTCCTGGTAAGCCTTGGCCACTTCCTCGGCACCGATGCCGGCGGTGGTGATGAAACCACCTACGTAGTCGGTAACGCCGCTGTCTTTCGGTGCGACGAAATCGGCCAGCGACCAGTTGGGCTTGCCGTCCGGCTTGATGGTCTGCTGGCGCAGGTGGTGCAGGGTGGCCAGTGCCTGGCCGTCTTCGCCGTAGACTTCGATGTCGTCATCGTCCACCTGGTTGGCCGGCCAGAAGCCGAATACCGCGCGGGCGCTGATCAGCTTCTCGTCGATCAGTTTGTCGAGCATCTCGCGGGCATCCTTGTACAGCGCCGTAGCGGCCTCGCCAACCACCTCGTCGGTGAGGATGCGCGGGAACTTGCCGGCCAGGTCCCAGGAGATGAAGAACGGGGTCCAGTCGATGTACTCGGCCAGGGTGCGTAAATCGATGTCCTCCAGCACCTTGACGCCGGTGAAGGAGGGCGCCGTTGGCTGGTAGCCGGCCCAGTCGTACTGCGGCTTGGCGGCGATCGCCTGGGCGTAGCTGAGGCGCTCGGTACGGGCGCTGCGGTTGGCGGTACGCTCGCGCACGTCCACATATTCCAGGCGGGTCTTCTCGACAAAGCCCGGCTTCAGTTCTTTGGACAGCAATTGGGTGGCCACGCCGACCGCGCGCGAAGCGTCGGTGACGTAGATGACTGCGTCGTTGCTGTACTTGGGCTCGATCTTGACCGCCGTGTGCGCCTTGGAGGTGGTGGCGCCACCGATCATCAGCGGCAGTTCGAAGCCCTGGCGCTGCATTTCGCGGGCAACGTGGACCATTTCGTCCAGCGACGGGGTAATCAGGCCGGACAGGCCGATGATGTCGCACTTCTGCTCGCGGGCCGTCTGCAGGATCTTCTCCGCCGGCACCATCACGCCAAGGTCGACGATGTCGTATCCGTTACAACCCAGCACCACGCCGACAATGTTCTTGCCGATGTCGTGCACGTCGCCTTTTACCGTGGCCATCAGGATCTTGCCCTTGGCTTCCGGTTTGTCGCCTTTCTCGGCTTCGATGAACGGGATCAGGTGAGCAACGGCCTGTTTCATCACCCGGGCTGACTTGACCACCTGCGGCAGGAACATCTTGCCCGCACCGAACAGGTCGCCGACCACGTTCATGCCGTTCATCAGCGGGCCTTCGATCACTTCGATGGGGCGCGCGCACTGCTGGCGGCATGCTTCGGTGTCTTCGACGATGAACGCGGTAATGCCTTTTACCAGCGCGTGCTCCAGGCGTTTCTCCACCGGCAGCGAGCGCCACTCTTCGTTTTCCACTTCCTTGGTTGCGCCGCCGCCCTTGTAGTCGTCGGCGATGGCCAGCAGTGCATCGGTGCCATGCGGGGTGCGGTTGAGCACCACATCCTCGACCTTCTCACGCAGCTGGGCCGGGATCTCGTCGTAGATCTCCAGCTGGCCGGCGTTGACGATACCCATGGTCAGGCCGTTCTGGATCGCGTGATACAGGAACACCGAGTGGATCGCCTCACGCACCGGGTTGTTACCACGGAACGAGAACGACACGTTGGACACACCGCCCGAGCTCAGGGCGTGGGGCAGGTGGTCGCGGATATAGGCACAGGCTTCGATGAAGTCGACGGCGTAGTTGTTGTGTTCTTCGATACCGGTGGCGACGGCGAAGATGTTCGGGTCGAAGATGATGTCTTCTGGCGGGAAGCCCACTTCGTTGACCAGGATGTCATAGCTGCGCTGGCAGATTTCCTTCTTGCGCGCTGCAGTGTCGGCCTGGCCGACTTCGTCGAAGGCCATGACCACCACGGCAGCACCATAGCGCTTGCACAGGCGGGCGTGGTGCTTGAACTGCTCGACGCCTTCCTTCATGGAAATGGAGTTGACGATGCCCTTGCCCTGGATGCACTTGAGACCGGCTTCGATCACTTCCCACTTGGACGAGTCGATCATGATCGGTACACGCGAGATGTCCGGTTCACCCGCGATCAGGTTGAGGAACCGGACCATGGCCGCCTGGGAGTCGAGCATCCCTTCGTCCATGTTGATGTCGATTACCTGGGCGCCGGCCTCGACCTGTTGCAGGGCGACTTCCAGGGCTTCGGTATAGTTCTCTTCGCGGATCAGCCGGGCGAACTTGGCGGAACCGGTGATATTGGTGCGCTCACCGACGTTGACGAACAGCGACTGGCGGTCGATGGTGAACGGCTCCAGGCCCGACAGGCGGCAGGCCTTGGCGATTTCCGGAATCTCGCGCGGCTTGTACTTGGCCACGGCTTCGGCAATGGCCTGGATATGCCCCGGCGTGGTACCGCAGCAGCCGCCAATGATGTTGAGGAAGCCGCTGGCAGCGAATTCCTCGACCACCGCAGCCATCTCGGCCGGGGTTTCGTCATACTCGCCAAAGGCGTTCGGCAGGCCGGCATTGGGGTGGGCGGACACATGGGTATCGGCCTTGGTCGCCAGCTCTTCCAGGTACGGGCGCAGGTCCTTGGCGCCCAGGGCGCAGTTCAGGCCCACGGAAATCGGCTTGGCGTGACGCACCGAGTTCCAGAACGCTTCGGTGGTCTGGCCCGACAGGGTACGGCCGGAGGCGTCGGTGATGGTACCGGAGATCATGATCGGCAGTTCGACGTTGTCGTCCTCGAACACTTGCTGCACGGCGAAGATCGCCGCCTTGGCGTTGAGGGTGTCGAAGATGGTCTCGATCAGGATCAGGTCGGCGCCGCCCTCGATCAGGCCGCGGGTGGCCTCGATGTAGTTTTCTACCAACTCGTCGAAGGTGACGTTGCGGAACCCGGGGTCATTGACGTCCGGGGAAATCGAGCAGGTCCGGCTGGTAGGGCCGAGCACGCCGGCGACGAAGCGCGGCTTGTCCGGCGTCTCCAGGGTCTTGGCATCGGCAACCTGGCGAGCGATGCGCGCGCCTTCGACGTTCAGTTCGTAAACCAGTGACTCCATGCCGTAGTCGGCCTGGGAAATCTGCGTGGCGTTGAAGGTGTTGGTTTCGAGAATATCGGCACCGGCATCCAGGTAGGCCTTCTCGATGGCGGCGATCACGTCCGGGCGGCTGAGCAGTAAAAGGTCGTTGTTTCCCTTCACATCGCTTGGCCAATCGGCAAAACGCGTGCCACGATAGTCGTGTTCCTCTAGACGGTAGCTTTGGATCATAGTACCCATGCCGCCGTCGAGGATCAGGATGCGCTCTTTGAGTGCGTTCTGGAGTGCTTGAAGACGAGCGCTGCGGTCGGACATAGGAACTACCTGGTCGGGCGAATAACAGAAGGTGCCGAATCATAACAAAGCTGCGCGGTTTTTAGGCATGTCGCCCATTTGCATGAAAACTGCTCATGTTGGACGGGCGCTGACAGCGCAAAGCACCCAGGATGACCAGGCAACAAATCGTGATGGCTTTCAAGAACCAGGACTTTCCGCACATGGTGCATCGTATCCTTGCCGGCGCCTTTGCCCTGCTCATCAGCGGCGCGGCATTCGGGCAGGCCCCCCAGTCGAGCCCGGCTATCTCCTACACCCGGGACATTCAACCGATCTTTACCGAGAAGTGCGTGGCCTGCCACGCCTGCAACGACGCCGCCTGCCAGCTGAAGCTGGAAAGCCCTGAAGGCGCTGTACGCGGGGCCAGCAAGGTCCCGGTGTACCAGGGCGAGCGGAGCAAGGCGGTGCCCACCACGCGGCTTTTCTACGACGCACACAGCGAAGAGCAATGGCGCAAGAAAGGCTTCTACTCGGTGCTCGACAACCAGGGCGGTCAGGCCGCGCTGATGGCGCGCATGCTGGAGTTGGGCCACAAGACCCCGCTTACGCCCAACGCCAAGCTGCCCGAAGAGATCGTCCTGGGCCTGAGCCGCAACAATATGTGCCCGTTGCCCCATGAGTTCGACGCCTATGCCGGCGCACATCCCAAGGAGGGCATGCCGCTGGCGGTGACCGGGCTGACCGACGACGAATACGCCACCATGCGCCGCTGGCTGGCGGCCGGTGCGCCGGTGGAGTATCAGCCGATCCAGCCGAGCGCGGCCGAAGCCAGGCAAATCGCAGAGTGGGAAGAACTGCTCAACCGCCCGGGTTCCACCGAGGCGCTGGTGGGTCGCTGGCTGTACGAGCACCTGTTCCTGGCGCACATCTACTTCGTTGGCGGCGAGCAGGGCCACTTCTTCCAGTGGGTGCGCTCGCGCACGCCAAGTGGCAAGCCGGTCGATATCATTGCCACCCGCCGCCCCAACGACCCACCGGGCACGGACTTCTACTACCGGTTGATCCCGGTGCAGGGTGTGATCGTGCACAAGACGCATATCACCTACCCGATGGGGCCTCAGAAACTCAAGCGCGTGAAGCAGCTGTTCTACGCCGGCGACTGGCATGCCACCGCGCTTCCGGGTTACGGCCCGCGCCACCGGTCCAACCCGTTTGAAACCTTCGAAGCGATCCCGGCAGTGGCGCGTTACCAGTTCATGCTGGATAACGCCGAGTACTTCGTGCGCACCTTCATCCGTGGCCCGGTGTGCCGCGGGCAGATTGCCACTGACGTGATCCGCGACAACTTCTGGGCGCTGTTCCAGGAGCCGGCCTTCGATCGCTACATCACCGATGCCGAGTACCGGGGCGAGGCCACGCCGTTGCTGGCCATGCCTGGCCAGATCGATGACGTGGGCAGTGTGCTGAGCCTGTGGCACGCCTATCGGGACAAGCGCAACGACTACGAGAAACTGCGCCGTGAAGCCTATGCCGAAATGCCGGCACCGAGATGGTCGACGCTGTGGGCCGGTAACGACAATGCGCTGCTGAGCATCTTCCGCCACTTCGACAGCGCATCGGTGACCAAGGGCCTGGTGGGTGATGTGCCGCTGACCGTGTGGCTGTTCGACTACCCGTTGTTCGAGCGCACGTATTACCAGTTGGCGGTCAACTTCGATGTGTATGGCAACGTTTCGCACCAGTTGCAGACGCGCCTGTACTTCGACCTGATCCGCAATGGTGCCGAGGTCAACTTCCTGCGCCTGATGCCGGCCGACCAGCGCAAGGCGATCCTTGGTGACTGGTACCAGAACAGTGGCAAGGTGAAAATGTGGATGGATTATGAAGACATCGACACCGACACCCCGAGTGGCATCAAGCTCGACCCGCGCAACCCCAAACGCGACTTTGGCCTGAAGCTGCTGCAGCGCACCGGCAGCCTGAATGCCGCGCCGGACCCGATCAATCGCTGCCAGGGCGCGTTCTGCTCACGGCCGCAGATCAGCGAAGAGTTCCGCAATGCCGAGCAGTCGCTCAGCCGGCTGGTGTCGCGCCCGGCGGCCGGGCTGAAGGTGATCAACCAGTTGCCCGAGGCGACCATGCTGCGTATCGAAGGGCAGGACGGCCAGCGTCAGGTGTACAGCCTGCTGCGCAACCGCGCGCACAGCAACGTGGCGTTCCTGCTGGGTGAGGCTTACCGCTACCAGCCGGGGCTGGATACCCTGACCCTGTACCCCGGTGTGCTCACCAGCTACCCGAACTTCATCTTCAACATCCCGACCAAGGATGTGCCGGAGTTCGTCGAGGACATGGAGTATGCGAAAGATGACGCGGCGAAGTTCGAGCGCATTGTCATGCGCTGGGGTGTGCGCCGCAGTCACCCAGCGTTCTGGCACTACTTCCACGATCTGAACAGCTATATCAAGGAGACCGAACCGGTCGAAGCGGGCGTGCTGGACATGAACCGCTACGAGAACCTCTGATCGGGTTGGCTGACTTTTCCGAGTACCTTGCGGTCGGAACGGGTGGGTGGTCTTGATCGATTGCAAAGGGGGCTGCTTTGCAGCCCTTCGCGGGTGAACCCGCTCCTACAACAGGTACGGCGCTGCCATCAAGGCTGGCGCCGGCTTCTGCACTCGATACGGGCCTCAATGCACCGCCAAGCGCAGGGTATTCCATGCTGTATTCGCTTCAGGCACTGCGGGCGTTCGCCGCCTGGGTGGTGGTCTGCCACCATTTCATGCAGATCTTCTTCGACTTCCACGCCACCGGCCCCATCGGCCAACTGCTTGCAGACCGCGGCGCCGTAGGTGTCGACATCTTCTTCGTCATCAGCGGGCTGGTCATCTACCTGTCGACCCGCGACAAAGCCATCGAACCGCGCCAGTTCCTGCTCAATCGGGCGCTGCGCATCGTCCCGGCCTACTGGTTCTACACCGCCCTGATGGCCATGTTGCTGCTGGCATTCAGCCAATGGATGCCACATCAGGCGTTTGCCTGGCCGCACCTGTTCCTGTCGCTGCTGTTCATTCCGGCGGAAAACCCCGGTGGTTATGGCCTGTACCCAACCCTGAACGTGGGCTGGACGCTGAACTTCGAGATGTTCTTCTACCTGCTGTTCGGCCTGGCCTTCCTGGTACGCCAACGGCATCACCTGCTGTTGGTGACTGCCGCACTGTTGCTGGTCAGTGAGGGGCTGGGGCGCATGGGCGTGGTCAGCCGCTTCTACAACAACGACATCATCTACGAGTTTCTGCTGGGCATCGGTGTGGGCGTACTGTATCGCCGCGGACTGATCCGGCAGGGCAGGGTGTTGCCGCTGGCGTTGTTGGGGATGGCGGGCCTGGCGATCTACTATCTGGACGCGTCCCAGCGCTTGCTGTACTGGGGGGTGCCGAGCGCGATGATCGTCCTGGCCTTCGTGGCCATGGAGCCGCTGTTCCAGGGCAATCGGCTGCTCAAGGCCCTTGGCGACTGTTCGTACTCGGTGTACCTGATTCATGTGCTGGTGCTGTATGCCGGTTGGTTCGCCACCCAGCGGCTACAGCTGAACCCGTTCCTGACATTTGCCCTGTGCGTGCCGTCCATTGGACTAATGTCGTGGTTCAGCTACCAGTGGCTGGAGCGTGGCCTGTACCGGCGAATGCAGGCCTGGCTGACGGCGCAACGGGGGCCGGCCCCGGAATATGCGCTTTCCCGAGTCAATTGCTAGGACTTTGTTCAAAGGCCGGGTTGGCGTACACTTGGCCGCAAGTCTGTGAGGAACCTACATGAGCGCTATAACCATTACCGACGCCGCCCATGACTACCTGGCCGATCTGCTCTCCAAGCAGAATACGCCCGGCATCGGCATTCGCATTTTCATCACCCAGCCGGGCACCCAGTACGCCGAAACGTGCATCGCCTACTGCAAGCCGGGCGAAGAGAAGCCTGACGACACCGCCGTGGGTCTGAAAAGCTTCACCGCGTACCTGGATGCAGTCAGCGTGCCGTTCCTGGAAGACGCGCTGGTCGACTACGCCACCGACCGCATGGGCGGCCAGCTGACCATCAAGGCGCCAAACGCCAAGGTGCCGATGGTCAACGAAGACAGCCCGATCAACGAGCGTATCAACTACTACCTGCAGACCGAGATCAACCCCGGCCTGGCCAGCCATGGTGGCCAGGTGAGCCTGGTGGACGTGGTCGATGACGGCATTGCCGTGCTGCAGTTCGGTGGGGGCTGCCAGGGTTGCGGTCAGGCCGATGTCACCCTGAAGGAAGGTATCGAGCGCACCCTGCTCGAGCGTATTCCGGAGCTGAAGGGCGTGCGCGACGTGACTGACCACAGCCAGAAAGAAAACGCCTACTACTGAGTTGAAGGCGGCTCCCTTAGCAACAAAGTGTTACGGTTTCAACCCCTGCGACAACAGGCCGCAGCCCGTATTCAAAGGGCTGCAGGCCATCCCCGCGTTGGTCGGGTAGAACCCCTCTGGGTGTCATGCCAGAATGCCCCGGTTTTTCGACCGGCCCGTCCCGAGGGCCGGCACCTTCCCTGTAAAGGATGGTTTCATGAATGATCTTTTGACCCGGCGTTCGGTTGTCGCCGGCATGGGCGTTCTCGGGCTTGGCCTGCTGGCAGGCTGCAGCCCGGCCCGGGGGCTCGAGTTCAAGTACGGCAAGAACATGAGCAACGAAATCCTCGGGCGCAAGTTCAGCCTCAAAGACCCGCAAGGTAACGTGCGCACCCTGTCGAGCTTCTACGGCAGCATGCCGATGGTCTTCTTCGGCTTCACCCAGTGCCCGGCCGTCTGCCCGACCACGCTGGCGCGTGCGGCGCAGATTCGCAAGCTGCTGAGGGGCCGCGACCGCGACCTGTTCCAGGTGGTGTTCATCACCCTGGACCCGGAGCGCGACACGCCCGAGGTGCTCGATGCCTACCTCAAGGCCTTCGACCCGACGTTCACCGCGCTGACCGGCACCCCCGAGGAAATTGCCGCCGTGGCCAAGGAGTTCAAGGTGTTCTACGAGAAGGTTCCGGCCGGAGACACCTACACCATTTCTCACTCGTCCACCAGCTACGTCTACGATACACGTGGCACCCTGCGCCTGAGCCTGGGCCATTCCTTGAACGCCAAGGAATGCGCCGAAGATCTGGTCACCCTGATGGAGATCTGCTGAATGTCGATGCAACCGATCAAACGCGGTTTGACTGCCCTGGTACTGATGGGGCTGGCGCTGCCGGCCCTGGCCCAGACCACCGTGAGTGATGCCTGGGTGCGTGCCAGCGTGCCGCACCAGCAGTCTACCGGTGCTTTCATGGTCCTGACTGCCAGCAGCGACAGCAAGCTGGTGGGCGTGGCTTCGCCCGTGGCCAAGACCGTGCAGGTGCACGAGATGACCATGAACGGTGACGTGATGGGCATGCGTGAGGTCAAGGCTGTCGAGTTGCCAGCCGGCAAGGCAGTGACCCTGGACCCGAATGGCCTGCATGTCATGCTGATGGGCCTGCACAATCAGGTGAAGGAAGGGGAGAAAGTGCCACTGACCCTGACCATCGAGGATGCCAAGGGCGCCAAGGAAACCCTGGAAGTTCAGGCACAAGTGCGTGCACTCAACGCCGAAGCGGGTGGTGGGCATGATCACATGCACATGAACCACTGACAGATCAAAGGGCCGCGTTCAGCGGCCCTTTTCTTTTTCAACTGTGCCTTTCAGCTACGAAAGCGCGGCAGCGGTCTGTCGAGGGTCAGCGACGTCAGGGTCTTTCGAACCTGGGCCTCATCGGCCTCCAGTGCCTTCAGGCTAGCGCGGATCTTGCCGGCGGCGGGCACATCGCCCTGCCGGTCGATCCAGTCGGCAATCTCCTTGCAGGCACTGCTCAGACAGGCCTGGCGCTGGGTCATCAGCGACAGAAGGGTGGTGAGCTCTCTTTCGGACATGGCAGGATCCTCCGTTCAGCCTTGTCAGTGTAGCAGAGGGTTGGCCAGGCCCTTGCGACCTTTACAAGGCGCGCTGCGGCAGCTGCCAGTGGCTGCTCCCGCGGCTCAGTCACAACTCGTTACTTATAAACAGCATGTTTAAAGTTGATGCTCGTTCCGTGCGAGGGATTCAAGGCTCGGGATCTGAAAGTGCCTGTTGAAGTGCTCAACTGCACAATCTGGTAGCTGCTGGCGGGTCTGCATGCTCGAGAGGGCGCTGCCGCCCTTTCACGCGCGTAGGGCAGAGTGAACGCAGGCTTGCCGATACGCCCCCGGGGTCACCCCATAGGCTTGCTTGAACTGCCGGCTCAAATGGCTCTGGTCAGCAAAGCCGAGGTCGAACGCCACTTGCGAAGCGGCCAGGCCGTGCTTCAGCATTTCGCGGGCGCGGGCCAGGCGGCGTTGCTTCAGCCAGGCATGGGGTGGCAGTCCGGTGGCCTGGCGGAACACCCGGGCGAAGTGGAACGGCGACAGGTTGACTGCTGCCGCCAGCGTTTCCAGTGAGGGCGGGTCGGCCAGTTGGCTTTCCAGCAGTTCGCGGGCGCGGGCTACGGCCAGGGGTTCGTGGCCAGGGGCCGAAGGCTCGGCGCACTGCCCGTGCCGCTGGACCAGGGCCAGCACCGCCTGGCGCCAGGCCGTCTGCTGCTGCAAGGCGCTGGCGCTGGCTTCGGACAACTGATGCAGCTGGCTGAAGGCGATGGCCAGGGCCGGGTCATGGATCACGCTGTCCTTGAAGCTGGGCATGCCGTGGCGGCCCAGTTCCAGTTCGTCAAGCACACCGGTCACCCGCTCGTGCTCGGGATAGAAGCCGCGATAACGCCAGCCGGCTTCATGGGCCGTAGCGCCGGTATGCAGTTCGTCGGGGTTGATCAGCACCATGCTGCCGACCGGTGCCAGGTGCTCGCTGCCGCGGTGCCAGAAGCGCTGGGCGCCCGACTCGATCACGGTGAATACATAGCCCTCGTGCACATGCGGGGCAAAGCGCTGCTGATAGTAGCGAGCGTGCAGCATCTCGACGTCGCCAAGGGCTGGCGCCTGCCAGAGGTGTGTCTGCTCGGGCAAGGGCATGCTCATGCCAGCCAGCTGCGCAGAAGGAAGAAGATCAACATGCTCACCAGCATGCTCAGCAATACGCTGCGGGTCAACAGCACCAGGGCGATGGCCACAAGGGAGCCCAGCAGGTAGGGGTTGAGCAGGCTCAGGTTGAGCTGGTGGTCAGCCATGAAGATGATCGGGCCGCAGATGGCGGTGAGCATGCCCGGCACGGCAAAGCCGAGAAACTGCCGGGCATTCGAGCTCAGGCGCAAGGGCAGGCGTGGCTCCAGGAACGCGTAGCGGTTGAGGAACACGATGGCACCCATGGCGAAAATCAGGATCCAGGTCATGCGCGGGCTCCGGCAAATTTCTGGCAGATGAACCCGGCGCTCATGCCCAGCAGGCCTGCGACCACCAGGGCGGTTTCCCAGTGCCAGTAGCTGAACAGCACCGAACAGAACAGCGACACGGCTACGCACACCACGGTGGCCAGGTTGCGTACCAGCGGCGCGATCAGGGCGACGAAAGTGGCGACAATGGAGAAATCAAGGCCGAATTGGTCCAGGTGTGGAATGTTCTGGCCCAGCAGTATGCCGGCCAGGGTGAACAGGTTCCAGGCGATGTAGAAGGTAAGGCCCACCCCCAGGGCATACCAGCGGTTGAATTGCTGCTGGTCGTACTGGCTGGTCAGGGCGAAGAATTCGTCGGTCAGCAGAAAGCCCAGGCCGAGCCGCCAGCGCAAAGGCTGGCTGGACAGCACTGGGCGCATCGACAGGCCATACAGTAGGTGCTGCGAGGTCAGCAGCAGGGTGGTGAGCAGGATAGATACCAGGTTGGCACCCCCTTTGAGCATGCCAATGGCCACCAACTGCGCGGCACCGGCGAAGACGATGGCTGACAGCCCTTGCCCTTGCCAGGCACTGAGGTTGGCCTCAATGGCCATGGAGCCGGCCAGCAGGCCCCAAGGGGCAACGGCCAGGGACAACGGGATAATGGCAATGGCGCCGTGAAGAAAGGCTTGGCGGGCGATGTGGGGCATGATGGCTGCATTACGGCTACGTGGCAGGCCAGCATGACAGACGGTGCAGGGGATGGCTTGAACGATCTTGCTGACCGACGTGTGTTCGCCCCAACCTCAGTGGCCACCTGACAACAGGGCCGCAAAGCGGCCCCGAATGAGCCTGGGTTATGGGCGGCTGGTCAGCAGCTGGTGCGCCGTTGCGCAGCCATTGATGTCTACGGCTTTCTGCAGCAGGCTCGTGCGGTGCTGTGGGTCGAGGTCGCCAAGCAGGCGGTACACCTCGGCCTGGTAGTCGCGCTGACGCCCCCACAACATTTCCAGGCCTTGTGGCCGGCTGCGGTTGCAGGCCAGGCGTGTGGCCGGTTGCGGGTAGTAGGGGGCGTACACGGTGGCCATGCTGGGGATGGCCTCCAGCGCTGTACGGTACTCGCTGCTGACGTTGTAGGGCCGGCACCAGGTGGCGATGGCTGGCGCCGGCGCGGCAAACCCCTGTTTGAGGCTGGCTTCGAGCAACGGGCAGGCGGCCTCCGGGATTTGCGCGGCGGGCAGGTACGTCATGTAGTACAACGCCAGGCGGTACTGTGCGACCGGGTGGCCAAGCGCTACCGATTTTTTCAGCAGGGCAACCGCTGTCGGCAAGGTGTGAGCCATGGCCTGGCCCTGGCGGCTAAGCTCAGGGTCACGCCCCACTGCTGTGCGCAGCGTGCTGGCAGCGTCGCTCTGGTCATCGGCCTGCTCCAGCAGCGGCAAGGCCTGCCGGTAGAGCAAGTCGGCATGAGGGTCGATGCGTACCTCCAGCGCTTGTGCGGCCAGCGGCATCAGCGCAGCCAATAGCGGGGGCAGGCGCCGCACAAGGCTCACAGGCAAACCCCATGGGAGGCCAGGTACGGAAGGACGGCTTCGGTGTTCATGGCGGTCAAGCGTGCGCCTCGGGCAAATCGTAACGACGACGTATTCTAGCCACCCAAGGGGGGTTGCCGAAAGACCACCCGGCAACTGTCAGACGAGCTTGATCGGCGTGACCTTGCGCTGCGCATGTTTTTCCTGGGCCAGCCCAAGCTTGGCGGTGATCACCTTGGCCAAGGCATTGTTGCCCAGATCGTTCAGGTGCAGGCGGTCGATGAACAGGTCGGCGCTGAACACTGGCGAGCTGTCGAGCATGCAGTTCATGTCGTAGCAGGGCACCGGGTCGGCCTGGCTTTTGATGCGGCGGAAAAATGCCGAATGCAACTGTCTGTCGAATGCGCCCTCCAGCAGCCGGTCGAAGTTCGCCGGTTGTTGCTGCAGCGCGGTCAGCATGGCTTGCTCGCCGGCGGGCAGAGTATCCCGGCACCAGGGCAGCAAGGGTTGCAGGATGAAGGTGAGCGTGGCGTGGCTGTCTGCCAGGAGGCGGTCCCATTGGCGCAAGGTACGGCCGATGTTGTCGGCGGCACGGGCCAGTCGTTTTTCCGGGGGCGACAGTGGCCAACTGACCGGAGCTGCGACCACGGGAGGGGCCAGCGCCTGGCCGATGCGCCGCCACAGCGACTGCCGACGGGGTGGTGCGCAGGGCTGCAGGCCTTCGCTGAAACTGTTGAGAAAGGCCTGGTAGGCCTTGGCGTGCTGCGGGTCGTTGGTCCCCGCGAGGACTTCGCGCAGGGCTTCGTGGGCCAGGCTGTTGAGGCCGCTGAGCACCACCACATGGCCAAGCTGGCCAAGGCGGTGCTGGTGGGTCAGGAACATCATCAATTCCTGGCTGGCATTGAGCCCGCAGCCGGCCAGGCTCAGCCACACTTCGCCCGTGAGCATCGACAGGTGCGAGGCCACGGTGTGTTCGTCGGAGCTGGCGCCGATGCCCAGGGCTGTGGAGCCGCCGACCAGCAGGTTGATGCGCGACGCACCACCGTGCTCGGCCGCTGAAAAGCGCTTGCCGGCGCAATGGCTGTAACGCAAGCCAAGGGCATCGGTGTTGATGGTGCCGGAGCGGTAGCCGGTTTCGTGCACATGCAGGGTATAGGGTGCACGGCGACTGCCCAGCAGGAGAAAACGCTGGTAGTCCTGCTGCAGCGGCGAAGGAGACGGGCGCGTGTCAGTCGTGGTCATGGTCTCTCCTTCGCTGATGCCGGGTGCTTAGCAGCAGGTTCAGGCCGCCAGTTCCTTGAGGTTGTACAGCAGGCCGCCGCCGGCGATCAGCAGCAGGGCGACGCCCGAGGCCAGGCTGATGAGGCGGTTGCTGCGCTGCGAAGCGATCTTGCCGATGGCGAAGATGTACAGGCTGAGCACGGCGAAATCGATGGCCACCCACAGTAGCGACAGCACCACCATGCTCTTGCCGAACGATTCGGTGATCTGGATGAACTGCGGGAAGAAAGCGATGAAGAAAATGATGTCTTTCGGGTTGGAAATGCCCACCATGAAGCCTTGCATCAGCCCGCCGCGCCCAGCCTTGGGGGCCTCGCTCGTCGCGTCTGACGCGGGTGCCTGCAGGGCGTCCCTCAGCGTGCCGATGGCAATGTAGCCGATGAACAGGCAGCCCAGCAGGCTCATGGTGCTGAGCCATGCCTTGTCGATGGCGGCGCTGGTGAGGATGATCCAGGCTGCCGCGCCGATCAGCACCAGTGATGCCCAGTTGGTGCCGACGGCGGTGAACATGGCCTTGCGCGAGCCGGAGGCGGCCGCAGTGTTGACGATCAGTGCCACCACCGGGCCGGGAGTGGCGATCAGTAGCAGCACGGTGAGGGCGTAGGTGGCGGTGAGTGCGGTATTCACGGTCAGTTCTCGATCAGTATGTCGGGTGTCGCCTGGTGTGCGGCATGGGCGTGGAACGGGCAGCGTGACGGGTTGAGCGAGCCTGTCTCCTGCAGTTGATACTGCTTCCACTCGTAGTTGTCGGTATCGCCGAAAAAGCCAAGGGTGTCGGGCACAACGCCGTCGTTGTAGTGATGCACGCGCTCGCGAATGCGCTCGCGGATGCGCTTGCCACTCTCGGTGTTGGCGTTGGCCACTTCGTCGAAGTTCTCCCGCGGGTTGATGACGAAGGTGATGTGCTGGCCCAGATTGCGGCTTTTCATCTGCTGATGGCCGGGGAAGTTCATGTTGATGAACAGCGGCATGCCGGCATAGCAGAACGACCAGCCGGTATCGTCGGGATCGGTCGGGATGCCTTGAGGCCAAGGGTGCGGGTCGCGCGCATGCACGCCGCGCAGTACCTTCCAGGCCAAGGCCTGCTGCTCGGCCAGGCTGCTGCCGGCTGCGGTTTCGAGAAACACCACCAAAGGGCTGCCGATGCGCTGCTTGGGGGCGATCGGTGCGACGGTGCGCACATAATTGGCCAGGCCCTGTGCGATATCATCAGCCAGTTGCTCGGCGCGGGCGAAGAGAATATGGCAGGTTTCGCCGTTTACCGCCTTGCGGCCGAACAGGCAGGGGAATTCGGGGTTGGCGAGAATACTGCGAAAGTGTTCTATGGTTTTGAACGTCCAATGTTGCATGTTGTAACCATGTTCAGTGGCGAGCTCCAGCGCATCCAGGCGATAGCAATTTCCATATCCCGTAAACATGATTTCCCCAGGCGTTGATTTAAGTGAACGTTCCAGTCACATGCAGGCAGGATCTTGGTTATGTTTGTTATTTACCTGCATTTTCCGAGACGCTCTTGACGTTGTAAAACGCGTGGAGTTATGACCTACTATTAGTCTTACTCATGCTCGGGACACCGCCATGTCGGAACGGATTCAGGCCTTGCACGCGTTGCGTGCCTTCGAGGTGGCCTCTCGCTATGGCTCATTCACCCGTGCGGCTGAAGAGCTGGCCCTGACTCAGGGCGCCGTCAGCCACCACATCAAGACCCTCGAAGCCCTGTTCGGCTGCGACCTGTTCGAGCGTCGGGGCCCCAAGCTGAGCCTGACCGAACACGGCCGTCTGCTGGCTCAAGAGCTGAAGGTCGGCTTCAAGATCATCGAAAATGCCTGCGCACTGCTGCGTCAGGATCGCTACGGCCTGCGCCTGAAGGCGCCTTCCACGCTTACGGTGCGCTGGCTGCTGCGGGCGCTGGATGCGTTCAAGAAGGTCGAGGACAACTGCAGTGTGCAACTGTCCAGCGTGTGGATGGATATCGACAGTGTGGACTTCTATTCCGAGCCCTACGATTGCGCCATTCTCCTGGCCAGCGGGCGTTTTCCCGCCGATATCGAGAGCTTCAAGCTCTTCGATGAATGGCTGATCCCGGTATGTCATCCGGATTACATGTCACAGGTGCAACCGCAACTGTCCGACCTGCCCCGATGCGAGTTCCTGCACCCGTCACCCGACCGGCGTGACTGGCGGCGTTGGCTGGCGCGAATGGATGCGCTGGACATCAGCATCGACCAGGGGCAGGTGTTCGATACCCTCGACCAGGGCATATCGG
Source organism: Pseudomonas sp. yb_5 (assembly GCF_043103865.1). Taxonomy (NCBI): domain Bacteria; kingdom Pseudomonadati; phylum Pseudomonadota; class Gammaproteobacteria; order Pseudomonadales; family Pseudomonadaceae; genus Pseudomonas; species Pseudomonas sp. yb_5. The sequence continues at coordinate 148,157 of NZ_JBICKE010000051.1, read as the reverse complement.
CCGCCCAGCAAGGCTTGGGTATTTCAGTGGTCGATCTGGTACTGGCCAGCACCGACCTGGCCGCCGGGCGCCTGGTCACGCCTTTCAAGCATGCCGTGGCCACCGGCGACGGTTACTACATGACCTGGCTCAAGGCCAGCCCAAAAGCGCGGCAGATGCACAAGCTGCGTGACTTCCTGCTCGGCCAGGTACCGCCGCTGGCCTACAAGGACATCAACTACCTGTACGGTTGAACACCCGATCGAGCATGAAATCGATGAATACCCGCAACTTTGGCGGCATCTGCCGCCCGGACGGCCACAGCAGGTAGAAGCTGCCGCGCCGTTCCATGAAGTCGTCGAGGACACTGACCAGTGAGCCATTGCCCAGTTCACGACCCACGTTGAAGTCCGGCAGACAGGTAATGCCGCGGTGGTTCAAGGCAAAGCAGACGCGTGTTTCGACGTGGTTGCAGACCATCGAGATGGGGATGTCATAGGTTTGCTCGGGGTGCTCCTGGCGCAGCGGCCAGGTTTCCAGCTTGCCGTTGCTGGGGAAGCGATAATGCAGGCAGGTATGCGCCGCCAGGTCGCGTGGGTGCAAGGGTGTGCCACGTTCGCGCAGGTACTCGGGCGAGGCTACCAGACGGTGCTGAAAGTGCCCCAGGAATTTGGCGCTGAGCCGAGAGTCCGCCGGCTGCCCGCCGCGCATCACCACATCGAAGCCTTCGCCGACGATATCCACCATGCGGTCGGAGAAGTCCAGGTCCAGTTCAACCTGTGGGTACAGGGCCATGAACTCGGCAAGTGCCGGCATTACCAGTCTGGTCACCTGCGGCATGCTCACCCGCAGGCGCCCGCGTGGGGTTTCGCTGGCCTGCGACAGCTCCTGCTCGGTAGCTTCGATTTCGGCAAGGATGCGCCGGCTGCGTTCGAGGAACATCGTGCCCTCGGCGGTGAGGGTGATGCTGCGCGTGCTGCGGTGGAACAGGCGCACGCCCAGGCGGCTTTCCAGGCGCGCCACGCGCTTGCCCACTGCCGAGGCACTGATCCCCAGTGACTGGCTGGCGGCAACGAAGCTGCGTGTTTCGGCCACCCGGTTGAAGACCACGAAACCGCTGAGGCTGTCCATGTCCCACTCCTGATTGCGGACGCTGATGTCCTGGGTGAGCGGCATTGTAACCGTCTTTTTCCGCAATGGCCTGGTCTTGCAGACTGTCCGCCTCGTTTCCCACTCAAGGCGTTTGCAATGTCCCAGACATCTTCCCCACCGTTGCTGGCCGCCAGCAACGAACGTCTGCCCGTTGGCGGGCTGCTGGCGCTGGCCATGACCGGTTTCATCGCCATTCTCAGCGAAACCCTGCCTGCGGGTCTGCTCGACCAGATTGCCGATGGTATGCACATCAGCCAGGCCATGGCTGGGCAATGGGTCACGGCGTATGCCTTGGGCTCGTTACTGACCGCCATCCCGTTGGTTACGTTGACCCAAGGCTGGTATCGGCGCCGGGCGCTGTTGCTGGCGATCATCGGCTTCGTGCTGTTCAACGGGCTGACGGCCTTGTCGAACTCCAACACGCTGACCCTGGTGCTGCGCTTTTTCACGGGGGCTGCGGCCGGCCTGGCATGGGGCCTGATCGCTGGCCATGCCCGGCGCATGGTGCCGGTACCGTTGCAGGGCCGGGCCATGGCGCTGGCCATGCTCGGGCAGCCGATTGCCTTGTCGCTCGGCTTGCCGATTGCGACCTGGCTGGGGGCAGGGTTGGGCTGGCGCGCGACGTTCGTGGTCGTCACGCTGGTGGCGTCGCTGCTGGTGGTATGGGTGTTGCGATCCGTACCGGACTACCCGGGGCAGGCTGCCGGCAAGCGCCCGGCGGCCATGCAGGTATTGCGCACGCCGGGGGTGTTGATCGTATTGCTGGTGATCCTCACCTGGATCCTTGGCCATAACATTCTCTACACCTATATCGTGCCGTTGCTGGCGGCAGCCGGCATGGCTGCGGACATTGGCCCTGTGCTGATGGTGTTCGGTCTGTCGGCGCTGGCCGGGATCGGCCTGGTAGGGCTGCTGGTCGACCGGCACCTGCGCAAGCTGGTGTTGCTGAGCCTGGCCGGTTTTGCCTTGGCCACGCTGGCATTGGGGCAGGCATCGTCGTGGCTTGTGTACTTGAGCATCGCCTTGTGGGGAATGACCTATGGTGGTGCCCCGACCCTGCTGCAGACAGCGTGCGCCGACGCCGCAGGCCCGGGTGGTGACGTAGCGCAGTCGATGCTGGTGACGGTGTGGAACTGCGCCATTGCCCTGGGCGGGATCATTGGCGGCTTGCTGCTGGCTGGGGCGGGCGTTGAGTGGTTTGGCGGGGTGGTGCTGGTGTTGATCGCCTTGGCCTGGCTGCTGGCCGTGGCCGGGCGCAGGAGCGGTTTTGTGGCGGGGTGGCGCTAAAACACTCATGCCAGGCACGACACAGGTAGAATAACGCCATCTACAGACAATCCAGAGGTCGACGCAGTGGAGTTGCAGCAGGGTTTTGTCCTGACCCGGCACTGGCACGATACGCCGGAAGGCACCTGCGTGGAGTTCTGGCTGGCCACCGATGCCGGGCCGCGGCTGTTGCGGCTGGCGGCGCAGGAGTCGGTGGCCTTCATTCCTCAGGCGCAGGCCGAGCATGCCCGTGTGCTGCTGGCCAACGAAACCGGGACCCAGCTCAAGCCACTGCGTCTGAAGGACTTCGAGCATCGCCCGATGCTCGGCCTCTATACCCGCCAGCATCGCCAATTGATGCAACTGGAGCAGCGTCTGCGTACGGCCGGTATCGACGTGTTCGAGGCCGATATCCGGCCGCCGGAGCGTTACCTCATGGAGCGCTTCATCACGGCGCCGGTGCAGTTCACTGGCCAGCCGGATGCGCAGGGCGTTTACCGGGAAGCCCAGCTCAGGCCGCTACCAGGCTATCGCCCGGCGCTGCGCCTGGTGTCGCTGGATATCGAGACCAGCGAGCGTGGTGAGCTGTACAGCATCGCGCTGGAGGGCTGTGGCCAGCGCCAGGTGTACATGCTCGGCCCGGCCAACGGCGATGCCAGCGGGCTTGACTTCGACCTGGAGTATTGCGCCGATCGCGCCGCCTTGATCACCCGGCTCAACCAGTGGATGGCCAGGCATGACCCGGACGCGATCATTGGCTGGAACCTGGTGCAGTTCGACCTGCGCCTGCTGCATGAGCACGCCAAGTCGTTGCAGGTGCCACTGGCCCTGGGGCGCAACGGTGCGGTCATGACCCTGCGCAGCCATGCCGGTGGCGGCCATGTCTTCGCCGATGCGCCGGGGCGGCTGCTGATCGATGGCATCGAGGCGCTGCGTTCGGCTACCTGGAGTTTTCCCTCGTTCAGCCTGGAGAACGTTGCCCAGACCCTGCTGGGTGAAGGCAAGTCCATCGACACGCCGTACCAACGCATGGACGAAATCAATCGCCGCTTCGCCGAAGACAAACCGGCCCTGGCGCGCTACAACCTGAAGGACTGCGAACTGGTCACGCGCATTTTCGCCCATACCCGGCTGCTCGACTTCCTGCTCGAACGTGCGTCGGTGACGGGGTTGGCCGTGGACCGCAGCGGTGGGTCGGTAGCCGCGTTCTGTCACTTGTACATTCCACAGATGCACCGCCTTGGCTTCGTCGCGCCCAGCCTTGGCAGCCGCCCAGACGAAGCCAGCCCCGGCGGCTTCGTCATGGATTCGCGGCCAGGGCTTTACGACTCGGTGCTGGTGCTGGACTACAAGAGCCTGTACCCGTCGATCATTCGTACCTTTCTGATCGACCCGGTAGGGCTGATCGAAGGCCTGCGTCAGCCTGACGACGCACATTCGGTCGAGGGCTTTCGCGGTGGGCGTTTTTCACGCACACAGCACTGCCTGCCAGCCATCGTCGAACGGGTGTGGCAGGGCAGGGAAGCGGCCAAGCGCGAGGGCAATGCGCCGCTGTCACAGGCCTTGAAGATCATCATGAATGCCTTCTACGGAGTGCTTGGCTCCAGCGGTTGCCGTTTCTTCGACCCGCGCCTGGCGTCGTCGATCACCATGCGCGGCCACCAGATCATGCGCCAGACCAGGTCCCTGATCGAGGCGTGCGGCTACGATGTGATCTACGGGGACACCGACTCCACCTTCGTCTGGCTCAAGGGCGCCCATGCCGAGGCAGACGCGGCGCGCATAGGCCGCGAACTGGTGGCAAAGGTCAACCAATGGTGGCAAGCCCATCTGCACGAGACCATGAACCTGCAGAGCGCCCTCGAGTTGCAGTTCGAGGTGCATTACCGGCGCTTTCTGATGCCCACCATCCGCGGTACCGACGAAGGCAGCAAGAAGCGCTATGCCGGCCTGGTGCAGCGGCCCGACGGTGATGAAGAAATGGTTTACAAGGGCCTGGAATCGGTGCGCACCGACTGGTCACCGCTGGCCCGGCAGTTCCAGCAGGAACTCTACGGCCGCGTGTTCCGCAGCGAGCCCTACCGTGATTACGTGCGCGAGTATGTGCGGCGCACGTTGGCGGGCGAGCAGGACGAACTGCTGGTTTATCGCAAGCGCCTGCGTCGCCCGCTGGCCGATTACCAGCGCAACGTGCCGCCGCATGTGCGTGCCGCACGCCTTGCCGACGACTACAACAAGCGTCTGCAGCGCCCTCTGCAGTATCAGCGAGGGGGCTGGATCAGCTATGTGATCACCACCGCCGGGCCTGAACCGCTGGAAAACCTGCAGGCACCGATCGACTACGATCACTACATCAGCCGTCAGCTAATGCCGGTGGCCGACGCCATCCTGCCCTTTGTCGGCGATGATTTCACGCGCCTTACCGACCATCAGTTACTGCTGTTCTGAACGGGTGGTAGATAGCTAGGCGTCAGCATGACGCAACAGTCTTCAGACTCGGTCCTCCATGTCGTCGCGGAGGCAGAGATGCAGAACAATAGCAGTCAACCATCGGCTGTGGTCGATACCCTTGCCATGGCACAAGCATGCCAGGATCACTACATCGCACAGCGGCTGCCGGCCTGGATGAAGCGGCTGAGCATGGCCGAATTCACCCTGCTGAGCGAGGCGCTGGCTGAACTGCTGGCCTGCCGCGCAGGCTTGTCGTCAGCGCTGGCGCGGCTACGCAACCTGAATGCATTTACCCAGCCCTTGCTGCAGCAGGCGCTCGGTGCCCACGGCGACCTTGACGTCGATCGCCTGTACTTTCGCCAGTGGTACACCTTTCCCTCACACACGATCCATTATGTAACCAGTCGGCTTCCGGTTGTCGGTAGCGACTACTACGACATTCCTCTGCTCGAAGCCGCTTTGAGCAATTTCACCGCGGAACAGCAGCGCGACCAGCCACAGGGCAATTGTCTGGTGAGCGTGCGCGGCGCAGAGCGTCGTGAACTGTCTGCAACGGGCTTCGCCAGGCTGTGTCGAGCGCTGGATCTTGGGCAGAAATACCAGGCGCATCTGGATTCGGTACTCCAGCCCGAAGTCAGGGGATTGCTGACACGCCGGCAACGCTACAGCATGCTGGTGGATGCCCTGCAAGCCAGGGCGCAGGGCGTATTGAGCGCAGACGAACTGCAGTGGGTGGTGGCGCTGTGCACCAAGGACACGCTCGGCAAGCTCGAAGGCGCATCGGTTCGCGTGCGACAGTTGGCGTTGTTCGGCTGCCGCTTGCAGGAGATCGTCGTGCTGGACGTGATCGACGCGGGCGTGTTGTTCAACACCAGCAAGCGCGTGCTGGTCTATGTGCCGGGTGACCCGCGCGGCCCCTGGAGCGTGCGCAGCGACCTGGAAGATTACGCCCGCCGGGTGCTTGGCAAACGCCTGCGCGAAGATGACTACCGGCGTTTCTTCAACCGCTTCGTGCGCCGGCGCGATAGCCAGCGATTCTTCTCGGCTGTCAGTGAGCGCCTCGATGACGTGCCCGGCTGGGCAACCCGGGACCTTGATGAGCAGACCTTTGCCTATCGCCTGCCACTGTTCGAACACCTTGCTGACGACTGGATTGCGCGGATCAAGGACGATGCTGCGGTCATCGCCCCGCCCGTGGCCTTGCTCGATCGCGAGGTCCAGGCCGAACACGCCCGCCGTTTGCGTGCTGAAGGCTGGACCCTGTTGGGTGTTGCAGGGTTCTTCGTTCCGGGCATCGGCGCGGTGTTGCTGGGGGTGATGGCCTGGGAACTGCTTGAGCAGACGTTCCAGGCTGTAGGGGACTGGCAGGACAACGAACGCAATGCGGCACTGGCGCACCTGCTGAATGTAGGCAAGGGGCTGCTGGCTGTCGGGGCAACCGTTGCCGTCGTTGCCACGGCCCGGCGCGCCTGGAGCGTGGTGGACAAGCTGGTACCCGCGCAGCTGGAAAACGGTGGGGAAAAACTGTGGAACGCAGACCTCAGCCCCTATCGCTGCGAAAGCCCGCCAGACACGGCGGAGCCGGACATGGAGGGTATGCACCGCCTGGGCGAGCGCCGCTGGATCAGCATGGACGGGCACTGGTATGAGATGACCTGGCACGACCACGATGAACAGTGGCAATTGCTCCCTTATCAGGGCTATGCGCCGCCGCTGCGTCACAATGGGGCCGGTGCCTGGCGGCTGTGGTGCGAGCAGCCCGCCGAGTGGGGCGACACACGTCAGTTGTTCCGCCGCCTGGGCGGGCCCTTCAGCGACCTTGACGATGCGCAGATCGACCGGTCGCTGGTGATCCATGGCCTCGATGATCAGCACCTGCGAGCTTGGCATGTGTATGGCCGACCGCCGGAGGCAGCGTTGGTCGATACCGTCACGCGCGTGCGGCTCGCTGGCAGGATTGGTACGTTGGTCAACCAGCTGCGCGAGGGCGGTGTAACTGCAGACCCGCAACTGCTGGAGCGGGTCATGCGCCTTCCACAAGCCGCCGGCAAGGACGGAGCAGCGTTAGCCGATGTGGCTTGGATCGGGCGACGAGAACTTCTACAGGCGGTGTACGAAGAGCAGAATCCCGACACGGAAACGGGCCGTCTCTTACGGCAGAATTTTGCCAGCCTGCACCGCTTGGCCGCGGATGAGGTGCTGCGCGATGCCAGCGAGGATGACCTGCAGCTTTTACGTGAGACGGGGCGTGTGCCGTTGCTGATGGCCGAGGCAGCAAGGTTGCAGGTTGCGCGAATCCGAATGGCGCGTGTGTATGAGGCGCTGTGCATCGATACGCCGCAAAACCTCGACCTGGCGCGTGTGGTCCTGAATCTGCTGGTGCATGTGCCGGGGGCTGGCGGGCCGGGGTGGCGATTGTACGACGGTGATGCCAGCGAGCCGTTACTGACGGTCGAGGGATCGACGCAGACGTTTGACTTGCTTCATCGTCATGGGTTGTTCCGCCTGCGTGCCCGAACGCACACGGTTGTCGGTGAGAGGGGCGAGTTGTTCGAGACCTTGGCCGCAGCCTATGACGACGCATCGCAAGCGGCCATCGGCCAAGGCCAGCCCTTTGTGCCTGCGCTGCGCCAGGCGCTGGCCAACGTGGCTTTCGACCAACGCCAGACCGTGGTGAACCTGCTCAGGCTGGAACAGCCGAGCGGCTCGTTTCTCGCGCCGCAACGTCTGGCTGATGGCCGGATTGGTTACCCCATGGCGGGCGGCAGGCTCTGGGGGGCGTCAGGGCGAAACAGGCCAAGGGCGCTTCAGGCCCGGTTGCGAGACCTGTACCCGGCCTTTACCGACGAACAGATCGGGCGCTGGTTGGCCTCAGGTGACGCGCAGGCCAGGTTATCTATGCTGGAGCAGCAATATGGGGTGCTCAAGAGACACTTGACCCAGTGGGCACGCAGTGCCTTGCTGTCACCAGAACTGGCCGCCCGGCGTGAGTTCAGAAAGGGGCTGATCAACTGCTGGCGCTGTCTTGTGCCGGAATTGCAAGGGCAAGCAGCACTGGAGGACGGGCGCTTCATGCTGACCCAGACCATCAGCCGCTTGCGCCAGCTGCCGGTCCTGCCCGCGCAAGTGGGCTTTCCCCACGTCTCGATCCTGGCCTTGCGCGCCATGCGCGTGGAGCACGTTCCGGACGAGTTTCTGCGGGCGTTTCCCAACTTGCGCAACCTGGAAATCACCAACTGCCGACTCACGCGTTTGCCATTGCCTCTGATGCTTGTCCAGAGGCTGGAGGTACTCGACTTGTCTGGTAACCAGATCACGCTCGACCAAGGCCAGGCGTTGGTCTTGGCAGATTGCCGGTCCCTGGTGTACCTGAACCTTTCGGACAACCCGTTGCGCAGGGCATTTTCCGTCCAGGCAATGATCGAGCTGAATGCCCTCTACCTGTCGAACACTCAGTTACCCGAGTGCCCCTACGGGCTGATGGACGCGCCAGAACTGCACACCCTGAACCTCAGCGACAACCGTATTTCTGAACTGCCCGAGGGTTTTCATCAGTCGCAGTTGTGGCGTTCGGGCAGGGTCGAGCTTTCCGGCAATCCGCTGGGGGCAGCATATGACGGGGTTTCAACCTGGCATTTGCTTGAGGCCAGTCGCGTGCCTTACCGGTTGCGCATTCTGGATGCGTTGCCTGGCGAACGTCGAGATGAAATGGCGGCACTGTGGGCCCATCTGGAGGCCGAGGAGCAATCGGAAGAGTTTTTCAATACCCTGTCGATGCTGACAGAATCCGGCGCCTTCAGTTTCTCATCGACTGCATCCGCGCTGGCGGCCCGTGTGTTCGACATGCTCCAGGCGATGTCTGAGCATGATGCCCTCAGGCAAGAGCTGTTCGAGCACGCAGCGGCGACCGGTTGCCAGGATAACGCCACCGCGCGTTTCGCCGACCTGGAACTGCGAGTGATGATATGGCGCACGAGGCACAGCGGATCTGCCCGGCCTGAACGGGCCTTGCTGAAGCTCGGTGCCCGGATGTGGCGGTTGGCGGTGCTTGAGCAAATTGCCGCTGAACATGCTTATCGGGTGGGGGCGGGTGCTGAATCGATCGAATTCGCCTTGGCCTATCGAATCGGCTTGCGCAAGTCTCTGGACTTGCCTGCCCAACCCGGTGAAATGCTTTATGCAGGGATCCCTGCCTTGAGTAATCAGGACCTTCTTCTGGCCCGTGAAAGGATCCTGGCGCGACAGACTCGGGAGGGCATTGCTGATTACCTGTCACGCCAGTGGTTCTGGCAGGACTACTTGCGCAAGGCCTCCGCGGTTCGCTTGCAAGTGCCCCAATCCATGCACGCTGAGCTGGAACGGCTGATGGCGCTGGGGAATCGGGACGAGGAAATCGCGCGGCTGCAGATCCGCAATCAGCAACGCGAGCATGCGGTGTTGCTGCAGTTGACGCTGGAGGCGCTGGACCGGAATACGGTGCAGCGTCCGCTCAGCTAGCGGGTTGGCGGTTGTCTGATTGCAGGCATTAGCTATATAGCGCCTGGCGGGGAGCAGGCAACCTAGTCTGGCCTCTTTTCATGAAGAGGCCCCCGCTATGGACACCACTTTGCCGTCAGATGCGCAGGCCGCCATCGATGCCTTCCAGGACGGCATCATCGGCAGGCGCCTTCCACCCTGGTTGCGTCATGCACCTGCTGAGCAACTGCCTGAGATCGGCAGGGCATTGTCAAACAGCCTTCGCTGCTGTGAGCAAGTGAACACGGTGCTGCGAGGTATCGAGGGCATCGACCGTTTCGTCGCATCAGCCCTGGGGAAGGCCCTCGACGAGCGTTACGGGCTTGGCCGTAACCCTTACTCGCTCAGGTTTCTGGAGGGCCGCCGGGAAGCTGTGATCAACAGTCAGCCGGTGGGCGCGCACCTGACGGCCGTGGTCTATGAAGAAAAGCCGCTGCTCGAAGTGGCATTGCGCAACTTCACGGCCGCCCAGGCGCAGGAAGGTGGCCAGCCGCGTGGTAACCGCCTGCTGCTTCCACGCCACGGCACGGTCAAACCCCCTACAAGCATCGAGTTTGCCGGACTGTGTCGTGAGCTGGACCTGGGTGAGTGCTATCAACGTCATCTGGATGCCATCCTCACGCCCGCTGGCAGTGCCGAGCGCCTGGTATCGCAGCTTGTAGATGCCACGCGCTATACCATGCTTGTGGACGCCTACAAAGCCAGGCAGGAGGGAACGCTGGATGCCAGCGAACTCAATGTGATGGTGGCTGTGTGCGAGAAGGGGGAGCTGCCGCGCTTGGCGGGCGACCTTGTGCTGGCCAGGCAACTTAAATTGCTGGGTTGCCAGATCGAGCAGGTGACCGTGTTCGTTGTCATTGAGCAGGGCGTCCTGTTCAACACGACGCGTCGGGTGTTGCTTTACGTGCCTGGGGACCCTTTTTCGCCTTGGCGCGCGTTCGAGAGCATCGACAAACTGAACCGCGAACTGGGCCGTTGCTTGCGAGACAAGGCCTATCAGCGTTTTTTCAGCCGCTTCGTGCTGCGGCGTGACAGCCAGGCTTTTTTCGCCCAGGTCGCGGAGCGCTTCGATGACCTGCCGAGCTGGGCCTTTCGCGATCTCGAACCGCGCTTGCAGGCTTACCCGCAGCCGTTGTTCATCAGCCTGGCACGGGCACGTATCCACCAGATCAAGGACGATGCGGCGATGATCGCGGTCCCTGTGGCCAGGCTGGATCGTGAGGTTCAGCGCCAGCATGACCTGCGCCTTGCAGCCGAAGGGTGGGCGCTGCTCAACCTGGCCAGCTTCTTTGTGCCTGGGGTTGGCCTGGCGCTGCTGGCCGTGACGGCCTTTGAACTGCTGGGTGAGGTCTACCATGGCGTCGAGGCCTGGCAGGAAGGCGATCGCCAGGAGGCGCTCGACCATTTGACCCATGTGGCGACAGACCTTGCCCTGCTTGCGACCACGGTAGCCGGGGTGGGTGTGGCTCGACGGGTTTGGGCACGCTCTGCGAAGGTCGATGCCATGGTGCCGGCGCGGCTGGAGGACGGCACTGAGAAACTCTGGCAACAAGACATGACCCCGTTTCAAATCCAGGCACCCGTTGCAGTCTCAAGCCCGGACGCCTTGGGTATTCGACGTCAGGACGGGCTGGCCTGGATCGAAATGGACGGGCATCACTATCGCGTGACAGAGGCGGGTGATGATCAATGGCAGTTGTATCCGGTCGACGGCCACGGACCGTTGCTGCGCCACAATGGCGCAGGTGCCTGGCGGGTGTGGAGCGAGCAACCGGCTCGGTGGACTGACAGATACCGCATGTTCCGGCGTTTGGGCGAACCCTTCAATGGGCTGAATGACGAACAGATCGATCAGGTTCTGCTGTTCCACGGCCTTGATGGCGACGACCTGCGTGGCCTGCATGTACACGCCCAGGCACCGAGCCCCGGGATGATCGACAGCGTGGCGCGGGTCAGGCTTGATCAACGCATCCGCAGCATGATTGGCCGTTTGCGCAGTGGCGAGCCGGTAGAAGATACAACAGTGCTCGATCACGCTCGGCGCCTGCCAGGCGCGAGTGGCCTGACAGATCGGGCATTGGCAGCGTTGGCATGGACGCAGCGCCGAACACTGCTGCAGCACCTTTTCGAAGCCTTGCAGCCCAGCGACACCCCTGGCAGCGCAGTGCTGCGCCGGGTCTTCCCGGGGCTGAGCGCGCGCACTGCGCAAGCACTGGTACAGGCCGCCAGCAGCGTGGATCGCATGCGGCTGCTGTCCAGCGGAAGGGTTGCACTGGGGCTGGCCGAGGCGGCAAGGGGCAGTGTGCTGGCTACCCGCCAGGCTCGCGTATTTGAAGCGTTGTACCTTGATACGCCGCAGCATGCAGACCTGGCACGGGTGGCCTTGGGCATGCTGCGGTATCTACCCGGAGGCGAACAAGGTGTGCGCTGGCGCCTGTACGAAGGCTGCCTGGGCGGGCCGATACTGGCGAAGACCGAGCAAGGGCCGCGGGCGTTCGATCTGGTGTACGTTAACGGCAGGTTTCAACTGCATGGCGGCCAGGGCACGGCGCTGGGTGAGGCAGGTGAGTTGTTTGACGTCATGGCGCCAGCCTATACCGAAGGGCAACGGCAGGCGATGGGGATCGGCGATCCATTCGCGCACAACCTCAGGGTGATGCTGGCGCGCGAAGCGGCACGCCATCGTGATGAGCTCAGTCGTTTGCTTGGCGCGGTACGCCCAGGTGCTGTCCGAGGGCCCATGCGCTTGGCCGATGGACGTATTGGCTACCCGCTGGGTGGTGGCGGAGTAAGTGGTTTTGCATCAAGGGGCAGTGCCCTGAGGGCAACGCTGCGCGATCTCTTTCCGTGGTTGAGTGATGAGCAGGTCGAGACCTTCGCCGATGACGCCAGGCGTTCAGGGCATCAGATTGAACACGTACTGGCTGACCTTCGCAATGAGTTCGCGGTGCTTCGCGCCACACTGAATACCTGGGTGGCACGAGGGCAGGGTGACGTCAGGGAAGATCGAGAGGCTTTACGCCAGACGTTGTTCAATTGCTGGCGGCGGTCGGTGGGCGTGGGGGAACTGCAGATCAATGCACAGGAAAACCTCCACGTCATGTTCTGCAATTTCAGATCGAGCGGCTTGCCCAACATACCCGCACAGGTCTGCTTCAGAGGTGTGACCAGCCTGTCGCTGCTGCACCTTGACCTTCTGGAGGTGCCCAGCAGCCTGCTGCTGGCCTTCCCTAACCTGCAAACCCTCGATCTGGGTGGGAACCTGTTGACGCGCCTTCCGCAGCCGTTGCTGCAGATAGCGCAGTTGCGGCATCTGAGCCTGACCAACAACCGGATCGTCCTGAACATTGCACAAACCGCCACACTGGCCAGTTGCACGAACCTGCAGTCTCTCGACCTGTCCCACAACCCTCTGGGGAGTAGGTTCACGTTGGCGGGTTTGGCTGAATTGCGTTGGCTGAACTTGCGCGACACACAGATCTCGCAGTTTCCACTGGGCGTGTTCGACAACGCTCAGTTGGTATCCGTTGACTTGCGGGATAACCGGATCAGGCACATTCCAGAGGGTTTCTACCAGTTGCCCGTGTGGCAGCGGCGGCGGTTCCGCTTGAATGCGAACCCCTTGGGCGAGGCCCAGACGTTACGCTTGCAGGCTTCGTTGAGTAGCGTCGATCCGGCCCTCGACGAGGAGCAAGTGCTTCTGCGGCTGCAGCACGCGCGTGAAGTATGGGGGGATGCCGTGGCTCCGGAGCATCGCGGCTTGATGCTTGCTGCCTGGGACTCGCTGGATTCAGGGCAGGACGCCGAGCGTTTTTTCCGTGTGCTTCGCCAGTTGTTGCTGTCCGAAGACTTTCGTGTCAATGCGCGTGCACTGGGCAATCGGGTCATGGCGGTATTGCAAGCGATGGCCATTACGCCAGAGCTGCGGCAGAACTTGCTGTCAGTGGCCAATGATGAGTGGGGGTGCCAGGACGGTGCAACCTGGTGCTTGAGCAACCTTGAACTGAATTTGCTGGTTTGGCAGGTCGAGCACGCGGCCCAGGGAGAAAGCGAACGCGCCTTGCTAGACCTGGGCAGACGTTTATGGCGCCAGGATGCAGTCGACAGGTTCGCTACCCGATGGGCGCTACAACATGGCAGGACGCTGGAAGGAAGCGAGGTGGGGCTGGCTTTCAGGGTCGGGCTGAGGGAGCGTCTCGACTTGCCGCTGCAGGTGGGAGAAATGAGCTTCCTGGCGATCTCAGGCGTCCTGGATGCGGACCTGGCAGAAGCAGAGGCTGCGGTGCGGGATGCAGAAACCCCGGAAGAGGTTGCCCGCTCCATGGTTGACCGTGAATTCTGGCAGGCGCACCTGGAGCGTTCTCATCCTGAGCGATTCGCTGCGGTCGACCTGCCGTTCAGAAGGCAGCTTGAAACGGTGCTTGACGATGAAGCGCTGAGCGAAGGGGCCAGGATCGACCAGGCGGATGCCATTCGCGATGCGCAGCGCGCTGCACGCAGAGGGCTGATGCTGGATATGACGGTTCAAGCGATGGAAGTGGGACCCAAGGGGCCATCGATCGATGTGCGTTGACGTGTGCTCAGGGCAAGGGGGGGCTGGCCCTGCCAAAGCGGCTTTGGGCTATGCTCAATCAAGCTGACAGCGGTTTGTACCAGCGCCGTAGTCCTGGCTTCGGGTGGCTCGGAAATCGACAGTTACTTTTGCACACCCCGTTCTGGAATGAAGTGGTTTAGGCTCCCTGTCGGATTTTTCTCCGTGATCTGTAGTCATTGGTATATCGAGACAATAAGGAGATACGCATGCTTGTCCGGTCACTGACCCTCGCAACCTTGCTTGCTGTTGCCGGCCCCCTGTTTGCCGCAGACAGTGATGCGCCTCTAGCCAAGGAACTGGGCAAGACCAGACCATTGGTGGTTATCGCTCCCAGCAGTGCCGACCCGACGTTGCGAGGGCTGAACAAGGCGCTCGAGGACCCGGCCACCCAGGCTGCGTTCAAGGAGCGCAACCTTGTCCTGTACAGCGTCGCCAACATGATGGGCAAGCGAGAGGACAAGAACCTTGAGCAGCAGACCACAATGGCCCTGATTCGGGAACTGAAGTTGGGCGCGAGCAAGGGGACCAAGGTGATTCTGGTGGGCAAGGACGGTGAGCGGCACATGCTCAAGGACGACGACAGCGGCGAGGTCATCGACCCGCAGGTGATCTTCAAGGCGGTCGATGAACTGCCTGCCAGTGAAAAGGCACTGGCGGCGCCCGAGCCCGTAGCGGCGACCCCGCAAGGCAAGGCCAAGGACAGCAAGCCGGCCAAGCCCGCAGCCCCGCCCAAACCGCTGGAAGACTGATCACACCTCATGGCCCCAAGGCACCTTGGGGCCAGTTGCCGGGTGTCGTGTATCGCACTGTATCTGCCTGTGCAGCAGACCTACTGCCATACAAAAGCACGCCTGACACGATACATCCCCGACAAACCGCAACGGCCTAATGGCTCCACTATTCAACCCCAGTGGAGCTGCATCATGACTCAAGCAAAAAACACCCTCGGCCTGCTCGGCGCCGCCCTGATCGGCAGCATGGCATTGAGCAGCAGTGCGTTCGCCGTCGAGCCGCTGGCCCAAGGTTACCAGCTGGCTTCGGCCAAAGTGGCCGGCGAGGGCAAGTGCGGTGAAGGCAAGTGCGGCGGCAGCGGCAAGGCTTCCCAAAGCGAAGGCAAGTGCGGTGAGGGTAAATGCGGCGCCGGCGCCAAGGCCGGGGCTGAGGGCAAGTGTGGTGAAGGCAAGTGTGGCGACGCCTCGTTCGCCAAAACCGACAGCAATCACGATGGCAAGGTCTCGCGCGATGAGTTTCTGGCGGTGGCCAAGGACCGTGCCCGTGATTTCGACACGATCGACCGCAACCATGACGGTTTCATCTCCGAGCAGGAAGCGGCGGACCACCTCAAGGCGATTTATCAGGCCAATGGCAAGGCCATGCCTGATGGCTTGTTCAGCCACCTGACCGGCAAGCCCTGACTTTCTACCCCATGAAACGCCACAACGCTCCTCCTGCTGGCCAGGTGGGGCGTTGTGCCTGTTGGAGAGCTTTTATGTTTCCTGCAATGTTGAACATCGGGCTAGGCCTGCGTCGCGGCCTGTTGCCGGAACTGCTGGCCATGGAGGCGGGTGCAGTGGACTTTCTCGAGTGTGTGCCGGAAAACTGGATTGCCGTGGGCGGCGCCTACGGCAAGGGCCTGGCCCAGCTGGCGGAGCGCTTTCCTGTCACCTGTCATGGGTTGTCTTTATCGCTGGGTGGCAGCGCGCCGCTGGACCGCCATTTTCTCGAGCAGACCCGGCAGTTTCTTGACCGGTATCAGGTGCGACTGTACAGCGAGCACCTGAGCTACTGCAGTGATGACGGGCACCTGTACGACCTGATGCCCATCCCGTTCACCGATGAAGCCGTACGCCATGTGGCTGCGCGCATACGCCAGGCTCAGGAGCAGCTGGAGCGGCGCATTGCCGTGGAGAACATCAGCTACTATGCCGCGCCGTATCAGGCGATGAGCGAACTCGACTTCATCCGGGCGGTGCTTGATGAAGCCGATTGTGACCTGCTGCTGGACGTCAACAACGTCTATGTCAACGCCTGCAACCAGGGTTACGACGCCCGGCAATTCCTTGCAGGCCTGCCCCAGGCGCGCGTGGCCGGGATGCACGTTGCCGGGCATTACGATGAAGCGCCGGACCTCAAAGTGGATACCCACGGGGCCGCCGTGAAGGAAGATGTCTGGACGCTGTACGCCACCGCTTGTGCGCGCTTCGGCGTACGGCCGACGGTGCTGGAGCGTGATTTCAACTACCCGCCCTTGGCCGAACTGTTGGCCGAGACGGCGCGTATGCGTGCTGTGCAATGCGCTGCCGGAGGGCAAGCAGATGAATGAGACCTTGCGTGCGCAGCAGTATGCCTTGGCCCGTCACCTGCGCGACCCGCAGCGCCATGCCCCGCCGCCCGGCGTCGAGGCCCGCCGCCTGAGGGTTTACCGCGAGTTGTTCTATGGCGCCATCGAAGGCTTGCTGGCTGGCAGCTTCCCGGTCATGCGCCAGGCGTTGGGCGAGCAGCGCTGGCATGCGCGAGTAGGTGATTTCTACGCCAGTTACCGTTGCCAGACGCCATTGTTTACCGAAATTGCCGAAACCTTCGTCGACTACTTGCAAGGTGTGGCGCTGGACACCCCTTGGCAGTTGGAGCTGGCGCATTATGAGTGGGTCGAGGCGCAGCTGTACCTGAGCGACGCCGAGGACCCGGCGCATGACCCTGATGGTGACCTGCTGGATGGGCAGCCGTTGTTGTCTTGTGTGGCGCGCGTGTTGGCCTATCGTTGGCCGGTGGACAGCATTGGCGTGGACTACCAGCCAACGGCTACCCCGGCGTCGCCAACCTTGCTGCTGGTTTATCGCGATGCCCGGTTGCAGGTGCGCTTTGCCCGGTTGGCCCCTATGGCGTACCGGTTGCTGGTGGAGCAGGGGACTGGAAGAGAGCGGCTGCAGGCATTGGGCGGGGATGTGCAGCAAGGGTTGGCATTGTTGCAGGCATTGCGCGAGCAGGGTGTCATTGTCGGAACCGTTTGAAGGCATTGGGGGCTGCGCAGCAGCCCCCGGTCCTCATCTGTCGAACCGCGTGCCAAGCCAATGATCGAGGCTAAGGCGCCCGGCGCCCTTGAGTAGCAGTGGCAGCAACGCTATCAGGTAGATCAGCGGCAACTTGTAATTGCCGAAGCCCTGGTCGGTAATGGCATAGCCTTGGGCCAGCTCCGCCAGGCCCGACCAGTGCGCCGGCCAGTGCACTGCCGCTATCGCTACAACGGTCACCACCATCAAACCCAATGATGCCAGCCGGGTACCCAAGCCCAGCAACAGCAGCAACGGCAGTACCAACTCGGCCCACATCGACAGCTGCCAGTTCAGCTCTGCGGGCAGCAGGTTGAAGGGGAACGGGAAGCTGGACTGCAGGTCGGCGAACCAGTTGCTGCCGTTGAATTTCTCCAGGCCGGATTCGAAAAACTCCCAGGCCAGAAATACCCGTAATGGCAAGTCGGCGCTCCAGCTGCCGATGCGATCAACGGTGGTCAGGGTACGGGTCAAGGTCGTCATGTGCGGTGCTCTCTTCAGGCAAGGGCGCGGGTGCTGCGGCGTTGTTTACGGGCCACTTTGGCGGTGAGCTTGACGGCGATGGCGCTGAACATCAGGGCGAACGCCAGCGGGTACCAGCCCCCCATGGGGATGCGTTTGTAGAACGACAGGCAGAACACTCCAGCCAGTACCCACATGCCGCTGCTGTGCAGCGCTTGCCAGGCACGACCGCCCAACAGCCGCATGGGGGCCTTGAACGAGGTGGCGGTGAGCAGCAGCAAGAACAGGTAGCCGACCGTACCGGGCAGGCTGGACGTGAGCGTGCGGCCTGCCCAGAACAGTTCGGGGAATTGCTGGGCGTAGCGATAAATCAGCACGCCATGCACGGTGTGGGAGAACGCGAATGCCAACCCCAGGTAGCGTCGCTCCTGAAGGATGCGGCGGCTTGAGGTGCCAGGCAGCAAGGTCACCAGCGACGAGGCCAGGAACGCCAGCAAGAACAGTGCGAACGAGCTGCGTGCGGTGGCACGAATGGCACTGCGCAAGCCGTCCGGGTCAGGTTGGCTGGCCAGGACCACGGCGCTCATCGCCAGGGTCAGGCCGGCAAGGGTGGCGAACAGCTTCCAGCCGGAGGGCAAGGTGAAGGCTTTCATGAGGGTCTCCCGGGGTGTGGTTGTGTGACCGGGAGTCTCTCGAGGCGGGGTATCTGCAGTGTGTCAGGGGGATGCAGTTGTGTATCTGTTTGTAGAGGCGACCTCGCTTTTTACAGGAGCGGCCCGATCGAGATCCAAGGCCGTTCCTGCCAACGATCGCAGATGCACTTCAGGTGAGTTCGATCTGCGCGCACAATCCGCCCTGTTCGCGGTTGCTCAATGTCAGCCGCCCCCCCATGGCCTGGATCAGCTGGTGGGCAATGGCCAGTCCCAAGCCGGTGCCACCCGTGCTGCGATTGCGTGAACCTTCTACCCGGTAGAACGGCTTGAGCACTTCATCCAGCTCGTCACCGGGTATCCCTGGCCCGTTGTCGAGCACGCGGATGATGGTGGTGCTGCCCTCGCAGGACACTTGCAGCTCGGCAGCACCTGCAAACTTCAGGGCGTTGTCGACCAGGTTCACCAGTACCCGACGCAGCGCATGCGGGCGGGTTTCCAGCAGGGTACCGCTGTTGCCGTGGCGTTCGACCTGGGCGCCGCTGTCCTGGTAGTCGAATACCAGGCTGTCGAGAAAGGCATCAAGGTTGACCCGGCATGTCGCTTCGGTGCTGCTGTCCATGCTGCGGGCATAAGCCACGCCTTCGCGCACCAGGTGTTCCATTTCATCCAGGTCGTTCCAGAACTTGTCCCTTTCGACCCCCTCATCCATCACTTCGACCCGCAACTTCATGCGAGTGATCGGGGTTTGCAGGTCGTGGGAAATGGCCGCCAGCAACTGCATGCGTTCCTTGAGGTGGGCAGCAATGCGCGCCTGCAGGGCGTTGAAGGCCACGGCAGCGTAGCGCACTTCGCGCGGGCCGCTTTCATCCAGTTGCACGCCGGGCTGGTCCGGGTCGAGGTTGTCCACTGCCTGGGCCAGACGGGTTAGCGGGCCGATGGCCAGGCGTACGGCCAGCCAAGTGCACAGCAACAGCACAGCGAGCTGAATCAGCAGCACCACGGGCAACCAACGGGCTACCGGGACTGGTGTTGGCGTTACGTCGATGGTCAGGGGCGCGCCGTCGGCCAGTTTCAGGTGTGCCTGGAAATGCGCATTGGGCCCAGGGATTTCCAGAAAGGTCAGGCGGTAGTCGCTGCCAATGGCCTTGACGATCGACGCGGCGGCCATCGGTGGGTCACTGCTCGGCATCGCTTCGCCGGCCAGGCCTTGGTCGAGGCGATAGCGATAGGTGCGCCGTTCCAGGCGCGGCAGCCAGGCGGCACGCTCGGCTGCGGGCAGGCGGTCAAGGATGGCAACCGAGGTCGCCACGTCCTGCTCGAGGTTGCTGAGCATCATCGAGCGGCTGCTGATATAGCGCTCATAGGCCTGCAGGCCAAACGACAGACCATAGGCCAACACCAGGCCGGTGAAGAAGATCAGTGCCAGGCGCGAGGCCAGGGTGCGTGGCCATTTCATGAGGGGGACTCGAGCAGTTGCACCGGCAGCGAGAACACGTAGCCCTCGCTGCGCACGGTCTTGATGCAGCTAGGCTCGCGGGCATCGTCACCCAGGCGCTGGCGCAGGCGGCTGACCAGCAAGTCGATGGAGCGGTCGAAGATGTCGGCTTCGCGGCCCTGGGTCAGGTTAAGCAACTGTTCGCGGCTGAGCACCCGCTGCGGGTGGTCGAGGAACACCCGCAGCAGGCGGTATTCGGCGCCGCTCAGGGCCACCAGGGTGCCTTCGCTGTCGAGCAGGTGGCGCGCGGTGGTGTCCAGGCGCCATTGACCGAAACCCAGCAGGCGGCTGCTTTCACTGATGGTCAGGTTGGGTGGCAGCATGCGTGTGCGGCGCAGCACAGCGTTGATGCGGGCGAGCAGTTCGCGGGCCGAGAACGGTTTGGTCAGGTAATCGTCGGCGCCCATTTCCAGGCCGATGATGCGGTCGGTTTCGTCATTACGGGCGGTCAGCATCAACACCGGCGTGTTGCGGTGCTTGCCGGCGCGCAACTCGCGGCACAACAGCAGACCGTCGTCGCCGGGCATCATGATGTCGAGCACGATCAGGTCGACGCTGTTGGCTTCGAGAAAGGCGCGCATCTGCCGGCCGTCGGCAACGATGCTGGTGCGCAGGCCGTTCTTCTTCAGGTAATTGCCGACCAGTTCGCGGATCTCGCGGTCGTCGTCGACGATCAAAATGTGATCGACGTGTTCCATGCGCTGGGTTCCTGTGCAAAGGGGGTTGGGCGCAGTGTACCGAGCGCGTTCGCCCTTGCCTGCGGGAGTTTGTATTGCAGTGTATCTGGCACGGGCAGGGATACAGCAGGAAGCACATCACAACGTTGGGCGACACATGCGGGATACCTGGCAGGCGTGAAATGGCTCTCGACCGGGGAGCAACACTCCCCACCCCCAAGAGTTACCAGGAGAGATGCCATGAACGTCAAGACTATCGCCAGCGCCAGCCTGTTCGCCGTGCTCAGCTTCGGCGCTATCGCTGCCCAGGCCGCCACTGCCCCGATGCAGGATGGCGGGGTCATGCAGTACCGCTACGGTGAGCCTCTGGATGTGAAGAAAGTGCTGTCGGTGCAGGATGATCAGAGCGACGCCTGCGGCCTGGTGAATACCCGAATGGACTACCTTGACTCCCATGGCCAGCGGCAGAGCGTGCAGTACCGCACCTACGCCACGGGCGGTTGCCATGACAACTGATCGCCGCCGGATGCTCAAGGCTGGCGGTTTTGCGCTGGCGCTGATGGGGCTTGGATTGGCTGGGCACCTGAAGGCCCGCGACAGCTACGGCGCCATGCCGTCGCTGTCCGGCGCCAGCCAGTGGTTGAATTCGGCGCCTCTGGATGCTTCGGGGCTCAAGGGCAAGGTGGTGCTGGTGGACTTCTGGACCTGGGACTGCATCAACTGCCGGCGCAGCCTGCCGCATGTGAATGAGTGGGCGCGGCGCTATGCCGATCAAGGGCTGGTAGTGGTGGGGGTGCATACGCCCGAGTACGACTACGAGCATGATGTGGGCACTTTGCGGGACAAGGTTGCCCGGTTGGGTATCGGGTATCCGGTGGCGGTAGATAACGACTACAAGGTGTGGAATGCCTGGGGCAACCAGTTCTGGCCGGCGCATTACTTTGTCGACCGCAAGGGGCAGGTGCGCCATGTGCACTTTGGCGAGGGGGATTATGGCGGGCAGGAACAGGTGATACAGGCTTTGCTGGATGAAAAAGAGTGATTCTCCTGTACCGGCCTCTTCGCGGGCATGCCCGCTCCCACAGGGAGCGTGCAATCAGTAACGTTTGCGCAGTACCTGTGGGAGCGGGCGTGCCCGCGAAGAAGCCAACACTTTTCTATCAGGTGAAACTGGCAAAGTGCGCCTGCATCCGCGCTGCATCCGCCTGCCGCCCGCTGAACAGCTCGAATGCCTTCACCGCCTGGAACACCGCCATGTTGCTGCCATCCAGCGTGCGGCAGCCCAGTGCCCGGGCTGCGCGCAGCAGTTCGGTCTCCAGCGGGAAGTAGATAATCTCGGCCACCCACAGGCGGGGATGCAGCAACTCCACCGGCAGTGGCGTGCCCGGTAGCTTGGCCATGCCCACTGGCGTGGTGTTGACCAGCCCGTCCGCCTCGGCCAGGGCTGTGGCCAAGTCGGTGCCAAGCACGGCGCGCCCTGCGCCGAAATGGCCGTTCAGGTTATCCACCAGCGCCTGCGCACGGGCTGCGTCCACTTCGAACAGCACCAGCCGCTCTACCCCTTCACCCAGCAGGGCGTGGGCCACGGCCGAGCCAGCGCCACCGGCACCCATCTGCACGACCTGGCGCCGTGCCACACCGGGCAGGCCACGGCGCAAGCCTTCGGCAAAGCCCAGGCAGTCGGTGTTGTGGCCGACGCGCTTGCCGTCCTTGAGCACCACGGTGTTTACCGCGCCGATACCACGGGCCTCGTCGGACAGTTCGTCGAGCAACGGCAGGATAGCCTGCTTGAACGGGTAGGTAATGTTCAGCCCGGTGAATCCGGTATGCTGCGCGGCTTCGAGCAGGCCGGGCAGGGCGCTGTCATCCAGTTGCAGCTGGTCGGCGTCGATCAGCCGGTACAGATAGCGCAGGGCTTGGGCGTCGCCTTCGTGTTCGTGCAGGGCCGGCGTACGTGACAGTTGGATGCCGCGGCCGATCAGGCCGGCGAGGATGGCTTGCTGGCTCATGCCGCACGCTCCTGCAACAACTCGGCGAAGTGGCTCAGCGCCATGCGGTAGCCGTGGCTGCCCAGGCCGCAGATGACACCGACGGCGATGGACGATACGAACGACAAGTGACGGAACGGCTCGCGTTTGTGCACGTTGGACAGGTGCACCTCGATCACCGGCAGTTCGCTGGCCACCAGGGCATCGCGGATGGCCACCGAGGTGTGCGTCCAGGCGCCGGGGTTGATCACGATGCCGGCGCAGCGGCCACGGGCAGCGTGGATCCAGTCGATCAGTTCGCCTTCGTGGTTGGTTTGGCGGAATTCGATTTCCAGGCCGTGGGCCTGGGCAGTGTCGGCACATCCCTGAGCCAGGTCAGCGAGGGTTTCGTGGCCGTACTGGGCAGGCTCGCGGGTGCCCAGCATGTTCAGGTTGGGGCCGTTGAGCACGAGAATAAGGGGCTTCATGACGGGCATCGCTTTGTTGTTGTTGAATGCACGTAGTTTTGTACTGACTGGTTAGTTCCGTCAATTGGACAAGATCGTCGCACCGGGAAAGTGGGCGATTATCGAACTTCTTGGGCGTTCACCGTCCTGTGCCCAGCAGCACAAGGCTGCGCCTGCAAAGCAACGCAGCGCGTCATTACAAAATTGTAATCTTGCCGCCACCGCCCCGATAACCGGCCCTTTCTACAGTCCCTCGCCAATGCTTCGCCGAGAGGACCTGTGTCGTGCCCATCCCCCGCAAGATCGCCTTGCTCTGCCTGTTGCTGGCCAGTGCCACCGGCGCCCAGGCCAGCCAGGCGCTGAGCCTGCCCCAGGCGCTTACCGCCGCTTTCGCCCAGAACCCGGAGCTGGCTGCAGCCGGCCGTGAAATTGGCATTGCCGATGGCGAACGGCGCCAGGCCGGGCTGATCCCCAACCCGGAGCTGGCCTGGGAGGTCGAGGACACCCGTCGCGACACCAGCACCACCACCGTCACCCTCAGCCAGCCGCTGGAACTGGGCGGGAAACGCGGCGCGCGTCTCGCCGTGGCGGGGGCCGGCCAGGCCATTGCCCAGCTCGACCTGGAGCGCCAGCGCAACGCCCTGCGGGCCGATGTGGTGCAGGCGTTCCACGCTGGCGTGCGTGCGCAGACCGCGCTGGAGCTGGCGCAGCAGTCGCAGGTATTGACTGAACGCGGCCTGCGGGTGGTGCAAGGGCGGGTTACGGCAGGCCAGTCATCACCGGTGGAGGCCACCCGTGCCCAGGTGCAACTGGCCCAGGCCCAGACCGAAGTGCGCCGCGCGAAAACCCAGCGCAGCGTGGCCTACCAGGCCTTGGCCCGGCTGATGGGCAGCCCGCTGGCAAGCTTCGACCGGTTACAGGCGGCCAACCTTTCGCCAGGCATCGCGCCGGGTGCCGACACCTTGCTTGAACAGGTCGAACAGACCGTCGAATGGCGCCTGGCCGCTGCCCAGGTCGAGCGCGGCGATGCGTCCCTGGGTTCGGAGAAAGCCCAGCGTATCCCCAACCTCACCGTCAGCCTTGGCAGCCAGTACAGCCGCGAAGACCGGGAGCGGGTGAACGTGGTTGGCCTGTCCATGCCGTTGCCGCTGTTCGACCGCAACCGGGGCAATGTCCTGGCGGCTGCGCGCCGTGCCGACCAGGCGCGCGACCTGCGCAATGCCGTGGAGCTGCGTCTGCGCAGTGAAACCCGTAGCGCCATCAGCCAGTGGGAGACGGCGATGCAGGACGTTGAAGCCTATGACCGCACCATCCTGCCGGCTGCGCAGCAGGCCGTGGACACCGCCACCCGCGGTTTTGAAATGGGCAAGTTCGCGTTCCTCGATGTACTCGACGCCCAGCGCACGCTGATCGAGGCGCGCGGGCTGTACCTCCAGGCGCTGGCCTCGGCGACCGACGCGCGCGCACACGTGGAGCGGATCTACGGCGATCTCGATGGCCTGAGCAACAAACCCGATAGCAGGAGCAACAATGACTAACTCACGCAAGCTAGCCCTTCTGGCCACCGCCATTGCGGCGCTTGGCCTCGCTGGCCTGGCCTGGACCGGCACCCTCGGCCAGGCGTCCAAGGCTCAAGCCCCCCATGACGACCATGGTCAAGACAGCCACGGCCACGCTGCAGAGCAGGCCGCCGAAGGCCATGCAGAGGAGGGGCATGGCGAAGAAGAAGGCCAGTTGCACCTGTCTATCGCCCAGATCGAAACGGCTGGCGTGCAACTGGCTGCCGCTGGCCCCCGTGAGTTGGGCACCGCCATCAGCTTCCCGGGTGAGATCCGCTTTGACGAGGACCGCACCGCACATGTGGTACCCCGCGTGCCGGGTGTGGTCGAAGCGGTGCAAGCCGAGCTGGGCCAGGCGGTCAGGCGCGGCCAGGTACTGGCGGTGATTGCCAGCCAGCAGATCTCCGACCTGCGCAGCGAACAGCAGGCCGCCCAGCGTCGTCTGGAACTGGCGCGATTGACCTTTCAGCGGGAGCAACAGCTGTGGCAGGAGCGAATCAGCGCCGAGCAGGATTACCTGCAGGCGCGCCAGGCCCTGCAGGAGGCCGAGATCGCTCTGGCCAATGCTCGGCAGAAGGTCGCGGCGGTGGGCCCGGCCGGTGCCGGCAACCGCTATGAACTGCGCGCACCCTTCGATGCGGTCGTCGTGGAAAAGCACCTGACCGTGGGGGAGGTGGTCGACGCGACCAGCAACGCGTTCACCCTGTCCGACCTGAGCCGGGTGTGGGCGACCTTCGCCGTGGCCCCTCGTGACCTGGACAAGGTGGTAACCGGCCGCGATGTCACGGTCAGTGCGCCGGACCTGGGCGCCCAGGTCCAGGGCAAGGTCAATTACGTCGGCAGCCTGCTCGGCGAGCAGAACCGCGCCGCCACTGTGCGCGCCACACTGGCCAACCCCAATGGCGCCTGGCGCCCCGGGCTGTTCGTCAATGTGGCGGTCAGCGTCGACCGCTTCGATGCCGCCGTGGCGGTGCCGGAAAGCGCCCTGCAAACCTGGGAGGCGCAGACCGTGGTGTTCGCCCGCACTGCGGAAGGCTTCGAGGCGCGCCCGGTGAAGACTGGTCGTCGCGATGCTGGCCAGGTGGAAATCACCAGCGGCCTGGCCGCCGGTACTCAGGTTGCGGCCGCCGGCAGCTTTGTCCTCAAGTCGGAACTGGGCAAGGGCTCGGCCGAGCACAGCCACTGATCACGGGGACACCTGCATGTTCGAACGCCTGATTCAATTTGCCATCGAGCAGCGCCTGGTGGTGATGCTGGCCGTGGTCCTGATGGCCGCGGTGGGTATCCACAGCTACCAGAAACTGCCGATCGATGCTGTGCCGGACATCACTAACGTCCAGGTGCAGATCAACACCGCCGCCCCCGGCTATTCGCCGCTGGAGACCGAGCAGCGCATCACCTTTGCCATCGAAACCGCCATGGCTGGCCTGCCAGGGCTCAAGCAGACCCGCTCGCTGTCGCGCTCGGGCCTGTCGCAAGTCACGGTCATTTTCGATGATGGCACCGATATCTTCTTCGCCCGCCAACTGGTCAACGAGCGCCTGCAGGTGGCCCGCGAGCAATTGCCTCAGGGCATCGAGGCGAGCATGGGGCCGATCTCCACCGGGTTGGGGGAAATTTTCCTGTGGACGGTGGAGGCCCAGGAGGGGGCGCTCAAGGAAGACGGCACACCGTACACCCCAACCGACCTGCGAGTGATTCAGGACTGGATCATCAAGCCGCAGCTGCGCAATGTGCCGGGTGTGGCCGAGGTCAACAGCATCGGTGGCCATGCCAAACAATACCTGATTGCACCAGAGCCCAAGCGCCTGGCGGCCTACAAGCTCACCCTCAACGACCTGATTGCAGCACTGGAGCGCAATAACGCCAACATTGGCGCTGGCTATATCGAGCGCAATGGCGAACAGTTGCTGATTCGCGCACCCGGCCAGGTGGCCTCGGCCGAAGACATCGCCAACATCGTTATTTCCAGCGTCGACGGCACGCCGATCCGCGTCAGCCATGTCGCCCAGGTTGGCCTGGGCCAAGAGCTGCGCTCGGGGGCTGCGACCGAAAACGGTCGGGAAGTTGTGTTGGGCACGGTGTTCATGCTGATTGGCGAGAACAGCCGTACGGTGTCGCAGGCGGTCGCTGCAAAACTGGTCGAGATCAATCGCAACCTGCCCAAGGGCGTGGTTGCAGTCACGGTATACGACCGCACCCACCTGGTGGAGAAAGCCATCGCCACGGTGAAGAAGAACCTGATCGAAGGTGCAATCCTGGTGATTGCCGTGCTGTTCCTGTTCCTCGGCAACATCCGTGCTGCGCTGATCACGGCCATGGTTATCCCGCTGTCGATGCTGTTCACCTTTACCGGCATGTTCAGCAACAAAGTCAGTGCCAACCTGATGAGCCTGGGCGCGCTGGACTTCGGCATCATCGTCGACGGCGCCGTGGTGATCGTGGAAAACGCCATCCGTCGCCTGGCCCATGCCCAGCAGCGCCACGGTCGCATGCTGACCCGCACCGAACGGTTCCATGAGGTGTTTGCCGCCGCCCGCGAAGCACGCCGGCCGCTGATCTATGGGCAGTTGATCATCATGGTGGTGTACCTGCCGATCTTTGCCTTGACCGGGGTCGAGGGCAAGATGTTCCACCCCATGGCCTTCACCGTGGTCATGGCCCTGTTGGGTGCGATGATCCTCTCGGTCACTTTCGTACCGGCGGCCATTGCCCTGTTCGTCACCGGCAAGGTCAAGGAGGAGGAAGGCATGGTGATGCGTACGGCACGTCAGCGCTATGCCCCAGTGCTGGCCTGGGTGCTGGGCCGGCGCAAACTGGCGTTTGCTGCTGCCGCTGCCCTGGTGCTGCTGTCCGGCGTGATGGCCAGCCGCATGGGCAGCGAGTTCATCCCCAGCCTCAGCGAGGGTGACTTCGCCCTGCAGGCCCTGCGTGTGCCGGGCACCAGCCTGTCGCAGTCGGTGGACATGCAGCAGCGCCTGGAGCAGGCGATCATGGCCCAGGTGCCCGAGGTGGAGCGGGTGTTTGCCCGCACCGGTACTGCCGAGATTGCCTCCGACCCGATGCCGCCGAACATTTCCGATGCCTACGTGATGCTGCGCCCACGCGAACAATGGGTTGACCCTGGCAAGCCACGGGATGAACTGATCGCCCAGGTGCAACGCGCCGCTGCCAGTGTGCCGGGCAGCAACTACGAGCTGTCGCAGCCCATTCAGTTGCGCTTCAACGAGCTGATTTCCGGGGTGCGCAGTGATGTGGCGGTGAAGCTGTTCGGTGACGATATGGAGGTGCTCAACCGCACTGCCGCGCAGATCGCCACCAGCCTGCAAGGGGTGCCAGGCGCGTCCGAGGTGAAGGTGGAGCAGACCACGGGCCTGCCGGTACTGACCATCGACATCGACCGTGACAAGGCCGCCCGTCATGGTCTGAATGTGGGTGATGTACAGGATGCCATCGCCATTGCCGTGGGTGGCCGCACCGCCGGTACGCTGTATGAAGGCGACCGCCGTTTCGACATGGTCGTGCGCCTGTCGGAGACCTTGCGTACCGATGTCGACGGGTTGGCCAGCCTGCTGATTCCCGTACCGGCCAGTGCTGCTGAGGGGGCCGGGCAAATCGGTTTCATCCCGCTGTCGCAGGTAGCCACGTTGAACCTGCAACTGGGCCCGAATCAGGTGAGCCGCGAGGATGGCAAGCGCGTGGTGGTGGTCAGTGCCAATGTGCGTGGACGTGACCTGGGCTCGTTTGTGCAAGAGGCCGAGCAGACCCTGATCGGCCAGGTGCAGGTGCCACCGGGGTACTGGACGCGTTGGGGAGGCCAGTTCGAGCAGTTGCAGTCGGCGGCCGAGCGCTTGCAGGTGGTGGTGCCGGTGGCCTTGCTGCTGGTCATGGCGCTGTTGCTGATGATGTTCAACAACCTCAGGGATGGCCTGTTGGTGTTCACCGGCATCCCCTTTGCCCTGACCGGCGGGGTGCTGGCGCTGTGGGCGCGTGATATTCCGCTGTCCATTTCTGCCGGGGTCGGGTTCATTGCATTGTCGGGAGTGGCAGTGCTGAACGGGCTGGTGATGATTGCCTTTATCCGCGGGCTGCGCGAGGAAGGGCGCACGCTGCGGGCGGCGGTCGAGGAGGGTGCGCTGACCCGATTGCGGCCGGTACTGATGACGGCGCTGGTGGCCTCGCTGGGGTTCATTCCGATGGCCTTGGCCACCGGGACCGGGGCGGAGGTGCAACGGCCACTGGCGACGGTGGTGATTGGCGGGATCTTGTCCTCTACAACGCTGACGTTGCTGGTGTTGCCGGCGTTGTATGAGTGGGCGTATCGGCGGGAAGAGCAGCAGGCAGGCTGAGCAGTCGGGGCTGCAAGGCAGCCCCGGAAATTTCAGACGGTCTTTCGGGCCCCGGCCTGCACACCGTCCATGCTCATGTCCTCATGCAAAGAAATCCGCGAAGTTTCCGGCAACGCCAAACCGCCCACCAACGCCACCAGCGCAATCACCACCAGGTAGAACGCCGGTGCCAGGCTGCTGCCGGTTTGGCCGATGAGCCAGGTTGCCACCAGCGGCGCAGTACCGCCAAATAGCGTGTAGGCCACGTTGTAGGTAATCGCCGAAGCGGTATAGCGGGTACGGGTAGGGAAGCTTTCCGACAGCAATGCTGCGGTAACCACGCCACTGCACAGCGCCCCCACCGCTAGCAGGATCACCCCCAGCAACGCACCCGACATCGAGCCAGAGCTGGCCAGCCAGTACGCCGGGAACACGCTAAGCATCATCCACAGGCAGGTAAAACCGATGGTCTTGCGCCGCCCCACCCGGTCCGAAAATGCCCCGGCCAGCGGGCAGCCGACGGCGGCGAACAGCAGGGCCACGGTGGTCACCAGCAGTGACTGCGCACGGGTCAGGTTGCCGACCAGTTGCAGGTAGGTGGCGAAGTAGGTGGTGAACATGTAGAACGACAACGCGGTCAGCGAAATGAACGCCCCCAGGTTGCGAATGACCCGGCCATGGTGGCGCAGGGTTTCCTTCAGCGGTGAGTGCTCGTGCTCCTTGCCCTGGGCGACGGCTTCGCGGAACGCCGGGGTTTCCTCCATGCGCCAGCGCAGGTACAGGCCGACCAGGCCCAGCGGTGCGGCAATCAGGAACGGAATGCGCCAGCCCCAGGCATTCATCGCCTCGGTCGACAGGCTGGCCTCCAGGCCATAAGCGATCACCGCTGCGCAGGCAAAGGCGGAAAAGGTCGACACAGGTACGAAGCTGCCATAAAAGGCGCGCTTGTCGTCAGGCGCGTGCTCCATCAGGTAGGCGCAGGCCCCGGCATATTCGCCGCCGGCAGAAAACCCCTGCAGGCAGCGGGCCAGGGTCAGCAGCGCCGGGGCTGCCAGGCCGATGCTGGCGTAGGTCGGCAGCAGGCCGATCAACGTGGTGGAGCCGGCCATCAGCAGGATGGTCAGCGACAGGATGCGCTTGCGACCCAGTCGGTCGCCCAAGGCACCGAAGACGATGCCGCCCAAGGGGCGCAGGGCGAAGGCCACGGCGAACACCGCGAAGGTTTTGAGCAAGGCCACGCTGGCGTCTTCGCTGGCAAAGAACTGGCTGGCGATCAGCGTGGCGAGAAAGCCGTACACGGCGAAGTCGAACCATTCGACGAAGTTGCCGATGGCCGAGGCGGCAATCACCCTGCGCAGGGTGGCGGGGGATACCTCATGATGTGCGGACATGCGGGAGCTCTCCGGTTTCCTTTGGCAGCCATGATGAAAGTGGCGCGGTAGGGCCGCGCCATCGTTATTGTGCTTGCCAGTAGATAGCCGGGCGCTGCAAGGCGCTTTGTCGAGGGCGACCTCGGTATACCTGATTCGACCGGTGCAGCAGGTTACAGCCGGAGTGCCCCAAAGGCCTGTCAGGCCGCACGCTCAAGCACATCCAGCAAATCGCCAAATTCCAGGGCCAGTTTATGCCGTGGCGCCAAATGCACCAATGGCACCGAGGCATGGTGCGATTCACGCATCTTGATCGAACTGCTCAGGTACACCGGCAGCACCGGCAGGCCTTCGTTGCGCAGTTGATCGACCAGGGTCTGGTGCAGTGCGGTGCGGCCGGCGAACTGATTGACCACCACACCTTCCACCTGCAGCGCGGGGTTGTGGTCCTGGCGCAGTTCTTCGACCTCGGCCATGACATTGTGCAGGGCCTGGCGCGAGAAACTGTCGCAGTCGAACGGGATCAACAGACGCTCGGCCGCCACCAGCGCGCTGAAGGTGTAAAAGTTCAGTGCGGGCGGGGTGTCGATGTAGATCCGCTCGTAGTCCTCGCCAAGCGCCACCAGCAACTTGCGCAGCTTGTTGATCTTGAACTTGCTCTCCAGCTTGCTTTGCAGGTCGCTGAGGTCAGGGCTGGCGGTGACCAGGTGCAGGTTGCTGTAGCGGGTTTCGGTGATTGCCACGCGGTGCTTCTTGCCGGCGGCAGTAACCGGCGACAAGGTCTGGCGGAAGAAGTCGGTGATGCCGGCAGGAATGGTGTCGTTGGCCAGCCCGGTCAGGTAGAAGGTGGCATTGGCCTGTGGGTCGAGGTCGACCAGCAAGGTCCGGTAGCCCTCGGCGGCACTGGCTGCGGCGAGGTTGCAGGCAATGCTGGATTTGCCGACGCCACCTTTCTGATTGAAAACCACACGACGCATGAGACGCTCATCCATGAAGTGAAAATGTCAGGTCGAGGTCAATCCTATGACTGAAACGCTGCAGTTTTATGACAGGAATTGTTACAAGCCACCGATTCATCGTTGCCTGTATCGGCATTTTCACGGGCAAGCCCGCCGCCATGGTTACAACACAAGGCGTTCAGGCAAAAGCGACCCGGTTGCGCCCCTCTTGCTTGGCCTGGTAAAGCGCCCGGTCAGCCTCGCCCAATGCGTTCATGGGCTCGCCGTGCGTCTCGCCATCCCAGTGCGTCACCCCCAGCGAAATTGTCACTGCCCCCACCGGTTCCACCGGCATATCCTGTACGGTCACACGCAACCGTTCAGCCACCGCGGCCGCCACGTTCAGGGGGGCCCCAGGCAGCAATATCAGGAACTCCTCGCCGCCGGTCCGACACAACAGGTCGCCCTCGCGGCAACAACGGCGCATGAGCTCCGCCAGGTGGCGCAGCACCTGGTCGCCCACTTCGTGTCCATGGCTGTCATTTACCCGTTTGAAATGGTCGATATCCAGCGCAATGACTGCAAACTCCCGGTTTTCAGCTTCCAGTAACGACAGGCTGAATTCCAGGCTGCGGCGGTTGCCCAGGCCGGTCAGCGGGTCGGTCTGGGCGTCCCGATTGAGCCGGCCGATGCGCTCTTGCAGCAAGTTCAGGCCGAACAGTAACGCGCGTTTGAGCTCTGCCGCCTCAAAGTACCAGGCCCGCACATGATGCAAATGTTCGGCGGTACCGGCGCGGTCCATCGTGCGGGCACTTGCGGCCAGTTTCCACAGCGGCCGGGCGATGGTGCGGGCCAGCCACCACAGCAGCAGGCTGCCAACCAGCGCCAAGGGCGCCGAACTGGCGACCACGTTCAGCACCAGATGGTTCAGCGGCGTCACCGTCTGCGCCAATGGCTGCTGCGCTACCACGCCCCAGCCGGCGCTGGGCACAGTGGCGAAGCCGGCGAGCATTTCCACGCCCAGGCTATTGGTCAGCTGCCGGGTACCGCTGTCCAGTGTCCCCAGCTGGTCGACCAGCGCATTGCCCTCCACCACCGTGCCTACCCGTTCGCTATTGGGGTGGTACAGCAGGCGTCGTTTGCGGTCGACCACATACAGGTACGAACCGTTCTTGTAGAAATGCTCACCCAGCAGGCTGTTGAGGATGTTGTGTTCACGCAGGTACAGGCTGCCACCCACATACCCCAGGTAGCGGCCGTTGTCGTCGAAAATGGGTTGCGACAGCACCACCATCAGGTTGTCGGCCGCCGACAGATAGGGTGTGGAAACCAGTGGACGGCGTTCGTGCAGGGCTTCCTGAGCACCGGGCGACTGCACGTGGGTGCCGAGCAGGTGGCGTAGCGGGGCGGGGGATACCGCCAGCAGTACACCGTTGGCATCGATCACGAAGGTGGAGTTGAAGGCCATGCTCTGGCCCAGTACGCGGTCGGTTTCCACCTGCAGCGCTGCGGTGTCGCTCAACTGCCGGCTTTGTACGCCGGCGCTGAACATCAGTTGCTGCAAGGCGTTGCCAATGAAGGTGTCGGTAATGCTGGCCAGCTTTCTCGCATACACCCGATTGGCTTCCAGGGCATTGTCTATCAGTAGCTGGCGCTGCACCCGATAGCTGGCGAAATAGCTGGCGCACAGCATGACCACTGCGGTCAGGGCGCAGAGCACCAGAATGAGTGTACGTAGATCCAGGCGCAATCCGTGCTTGGTGTGTGGCAATCCTGACCTCTGTGATCGTAAAGGGCTGCTGAACGGAAGTTACCTTGGCGGGCAGCGCTCAAGAGCCTGCCTTGTCCAGCGCATCAAGCTCATCTTCCACCTGTTGCATGCGCTGCTCGACCAAGGCCTGCACGTTCACATCGCGGGCGGTTTCGCGCATCAGGGCGGTGAGTTTTTCGCTCAAGCGTTTGCCGGCTTCGGTGTCTTCCAGGGCGCGCGCTTTGGCGGGGTCCTGGGTGGCGGCGACGATGGTTGCGAACTCGGCGTCGCTGAAGTTCTTTTCGCTGTACAGGCGGAACAGGTCCCGGCGTTGGTCCTCGACGGTGAGGTGCTTGCGCAGTACGTCCTGGATGGTCGCTTGCGACAACTGCGGGTGAGTGCGGCCCAGCAGCGCGGACATGCGCTCGATGTTGTGCGTGTAGGCGTCCTGCAGCGGCAGCTGGGCAAGGATCTGTTCTTCACGGGAGGGCTTCTGGTCGCAGGCGGCGAGTGCAGCAGCCAGCAACAGGGGTAACAGCAACTTCGGGAGGCGAGGCATGGTATGGCCTGGTCGGGCAGTGAAGGCTGCCGATTATACCGATGTCCGCCTTGCCGCGACGAGCCCTGTGATTTGCCTTGAGCGGCACGCTGCGGTAGAACCGTACGCTCCCAACCACACTGGCAACCGCCCAATGCCGAACTGGACCTTGCAACCCGTGGCGCGTGACGCCATTGCCGAAGTGCTGGCGTTTGTCGACAGTGCCCGCCGAGCGCTTTTTCCGATGCTCGCCAATGCACCCTTGCCGCGTGACCTGGCGCAGTTCGCTGACACTTACCTGGACGGCGCGGGCTGTTTTCTGGAAGCCCGTGAGGGTGGGCGGCTGGTCGCGGTGATAGGTTACTTGCCCTATGACCATCGCTTTGCCCAGCTTGATTACCGCGCTGAGCGGGTAGTCGAGGTGGTGCGGCTGTTCGTGTTGCCGGCCTACCGCAGGCATGGGCTGGCGGCTGCCTTGTTTGGCGCCTTGCGCGAACGGGCGATGCAAGCCGGCTTCGACTGCCTTTACTTGCATACTCATCCGTTTCTGCCGGGTGCCATCGCGTTCTGGGAGCGGCAAGGGTTTACGTTGGTGGATGTGGAGCAAGACCCGGTGTGGCAGACCACGCACATGCAGTTGCGATTACGCTGACCGCTGGGAACGTGCCTGTTGGCGATGAAGATCACGCCGCGCGTCACTGGGTCGAACACGTTGCGGTTGAGAAGGTTCCAGTTGCCATCCTCGGTAAAGCCATTGCTTTGCAACTGGGCGACGCCGGCCAGGGCGTGAGCGACCCGAATAGCTGGCTCATTGCCCAGCTTCGAGCTTTTGCAACTGTGCGGCAAAGCGGGCTTTGGCCCGCGCCGGCAAGCTGGCCGGCAATTCGGCGGCAGGCGCGTCACCGACCTGGATCACCATGACCATGCCCATGGCCACGTGCGGAATGCATTGGATACCGTACACGCCCGGCACGCTGAAGGTGTGCTCGAACGGCTGGTTCAGCCTGCTCTTGAACGGCTCGGCCCCGGTGGGTAGCAGGCCCGCCACGCTGGCGGCATTATGCCCGTTCTGGGTCGGCAGGAAGCGAACGCTGTCGCCGGGTGCAATGCGCAAGTGGTCGGGCTCGTAGACCATGGCACCGTCGCTGCCACGGTTGAGCATTTTCACTTCATGCACTTCGGCCAGTGCGGTCGGGGCATGCAGGGTGCTGGCGAGCAGCAGGGCGACAGGGCGCAACAGCATGGGCAGGGCTACCTGGTTCAGGGGGCGCGAAAGCGCAGGATGCGCGCGCCGTCGAAAGGGTCGGTGAGGTAGTGGGCGTGGACGCCGAAGGTGCTCAGCAGGCGCTTGGCGGTAAGCACTTCGAAGGGTTTGCCAAGGGCGACCAGGCGGCCCTTGTCGATGACCGCGACACGGTCGCAGGTCAGTGCCTGGTTGAGGTCATGCAGCGCTACCAAGGTGGTAACCGGCAGCGCCTGCACTTGTTGCAGCAGGCTCAGCTGATGCTGGATGTCCAGGTGGTTGGTCGGCTCGTCCAGCAGCAGCACCTGCGGCCGTTGGGCCAGCGCGCGGGCGATGTGTACACGCTGGCGCTCGCCACCGGACAGCGACCCCCACAGGCGCGTGCGCAGGTGCAGGGCGTCGAGGTCGGCCAGGGCTTGCTCGACGATGGCGCAGTCTTGCCGGGAGAACGGTGCCAGGGCCGAGAGCCACGGCGTGCGGCCCAAGGCAACCGCGTCGAACACACTGATCGCATCGAGGGTGTCGGCCTGTTGCTCGACCAGCGCCAGCGCTTGGGCAACACGGCGGCGGGGCATCTGTGCCAGTGGCTCACCCATGAGCTGCACGCTGCCGCAGGCCGGTTTGCGCAGCCCTGCCAGCAACTTCAGTAGCGAGGATTTGCCCGAGCCGTTAGGGCCGACGATGCCCAGGGTTTCACCGGCGACAACGCTGAGGTCGATATCGCTGAGCACGGTATTGCCGGCCAGTTGCAGCCCCAGCCCATGGCAGGCCAGCGGAGGGATGCGAACTGCTGTCATGGCGGTCATGGCGGTCATGGGCGCCCCCGACGGCTGACCAGAATCAGCGCGAATACCGGGGCACCGATCAGCGCCGTAACCACGCCCACCGGGATCACCTGGCCGGTGATCAGTGTGCGCGAAAGAATATCTGCCGCAATCAGGAACAGTGCACCGCCCAGTGCGCTGGCGGGCAACAGACGGCTGTGCCCGGGGCCGAGCAGAAGGCGCAGGGCATGGGGTATAACCAGCCCGACAAAACCGATGGCGCCGACAATGGACACCATCACCGCCGTCACCAGCGCTGCACAACTGATCAGCAGCAACTGGGTGCGCCGCACCGGGATGCCCAGCGAGGCGGCCGAATCGGTACCGAAGGTGAAGGCATCCAGCGCACGGCGGTGCCACAGGCACACCAGCAAACCGAAAATCGCCACCGGCACAGCCAGCCACACCGAAGGCCAGCGCACGCCGCTCAGGTTGCCCAGCAGCCAGAACAGGATACCGCGCGCCTGCTCGGCGGTGGCCGACTTGGTGATCAGGAAGGCGGTCAGTGCATTGAACAGTTGCGAGCCGGCGATACCGGCAAGGATGACTTGGGCATTGTTGCTGCTGGGGCCGGCCGCGCGGGCCAGCACCAGTACCAAGGCGAATGCGGCCACGGCACCGATGAAAGCCCCTGCGGACATGCTTAATGCCAGGCTACCCAGGCCCAGCAGGCCGACGAGTACCGCGCCGGTCGAGGCACCGGCAGACAGCCCCAGCAAGTAGGGCTCGGCCAGTGGGTTGCGCAACATCGCCTGCAGGATGACACCGCAGGTGGCCAGCCCGGCGCCACAAGCGGCTGCGACCAGGGTGCGGGTCAGGCGGTAGTTCCAGACGATGCCGGCGTCGATCGGGTCCACCGGGTAGGCGGCTTGCCACAGGTGGTTGGCCAGCACCTGGCCGACCACGCTGGGCGACAGGTTGGTTTCGCCGATGGCGGTGCCGGCCAGCAGGGCGGCCAACAGGGCGCCCAGGGCAACCGCGATGCAGGGTAACAGGCGGATCATCACGGGGCTGCTTTACCGCTGGCGAAGGCCGTGGAGAGCGTCTGCACGCCCCGGAACAGGCGGATGCCGGCCTGCATGGCGTCGGCGTCGAGGATAATGATGCGGTCGTGCTTTACCGCGTCCATGTTGCGGGTTACTGGATCACTGCGCAGGAATTCGAGTTTTTTCTGGTAGTCGTCGGCGGGGAAACGGCGGCGGTCCATGCGTGCGATGATCAGCCAGGTCGGATTGGCCTTGGCCAGGGTTTCCCAGCCAACGCTTGGCCATTCTTCGCTGGACTCGACCACGTTGCGCACACCGAGGGTGCGCAACATGAAGTCGGCGACACCCTGGCGGCCGGCCACATAGGGGGCGATGTCCAGGTCGGCGCTGGAGAACCAGAACAGCGCCGAAGTTGCCGACAGGTCCTTGCCGGCCAGTTGTGCCCTGGCGCTGTCGAGGCGCCCTTGCAACTCGGCGTTCAGTGCTGCGCCGCGGTCCTGAACGTCGAAGATCTCGGCCAGTTGGCTGACGCTCTTGTAGATGCTGTCTACCTGGAACGCTTGCAGGCGGGTGCCGTCTGCACCGACCAGGTTGTCCTTGCCCTCGCAGTCCGATGGCAGCACGTAGGTGGGGATCTTCAGTTCATCGAACTGCTCGCGGGTGGCGACCACGCCCTGGGCACCGACCATCCATTCGAACTGCACCGCGACCAGCTGCGGGCGCTTGCCGACCACCGCCTCGAAGCTGGGGTCGTTGTCGGCCAGACGCGGCACCTTGGCGTTCACCGCCTGGTATTCCGGCAATACGTTGTTGAACCACAGCGACGTGCCCGCCAGCTTGTCACCCAGCCCCAAGGCATAGAGCAGCTCGGTTCCGGCCTGGCCGATGGTGACGGCGCGCTGCGGTGCCTGGGCAAAAGTCTGCGGCTTGCCGCAGTTGTCGACCGTCAGCGGGTAGTGGGTAGCAGCGGCCTGGGCCAGGCCGGTGAGGCCTAGGCCCGCGAGCAGGGTGGCGAAACGGGGCAGCATGCTGGGCGATCTCCTATCGGACAGTTCTGGTGAGGAACGCACGGACAGGCATCGCCAAGCCCCCAGCGGGTGGCTGGGGCAACACGGATGGCCAATCCCGGACACCCCGCCGGTTGGTGAATGAAGGCCGGCAGGTCTCCTGACTGGTGCGTCACGGCCCGGATCCCGCCTTCCCGGGCGGTAGGCCCAGTGGCATCGATGGAGCAGGCTCGGCACCTACAGTTGCGGGGGCAGTTCCGATTGGCCTGTATTGGCAGGCCTGGGATTCCCTGTTAGTTCCATGGTGGAAACCGGCGGCCCGCATGGTAGACCATCGCGCCGCCAGGTGAAAACGCTTTTCAGAAGTACTTCAGCCAACGGATGTCGCGGCGACGCTGCTTCAGGCGGGCGAACCCGCGCACTGGCAGGTACAGCGAAACCGCCAGCAGCACCGCGCCCAGCCACACCGCTGCAATACCGTCGAAACCGAAGTAGTCGCCATGGTTGAGCCCGAACAGCGCCACACAGGCCAGGTACAGCAGCTTCAGCACATACAGGTGCAGCAGATAGAAGAACATCGGTGCCGCACCGAACACTGCCAGTGCAGTGATCCAGCGCGCCTGGCCGGCCCGTTCGAACGTGCGCAACAACAACAGGCCGCAGCCCAGGGTCAGGGTCAGGAACAGAAGCGACGGTGGGTATTTGGTGATGTTGAAGAAGCTCATCAGGGTTTGCGTGAAGGTTGGGTAACCGCTCCACGGTGCCTCACCGTAACCGTTGAACATGCGCAGCAGGATAAAGCCAAGCAGCGCGAGCAAACCGGCCACCAGCAGGTGTTGCTGGCGTTGTCCGGCATCGCTGCCGCGACCGAACCAGGGCCCCAGGCCGTAGCCCAGGGCGATGACGCCGATCCACGGCAGCACCGGGTACGACGTGCGCAGGTGCAGGTTCTCGGAAAACGCCAGCCAGCCACGATCATGCAGGATTGCCCACGGCACATGCAGGGCTGACTCTACGCCGAAGTGCACGCCGTCGAGCAGGTTGTGGCCGGCGACGATGATGGCGCCCAGGGCGAGCAGCGCGGCGCGTGGCAGCCACACCAGCAGCGACAGGGCGATCATGCTGACGCCGATGGCCCAGATCACTTGCAGGTAGATCACGCTGGGGGGCAACTGGAAGGTCCAGGCGAAGTTGACCAGGGTGAACTCCAGCAACACCAGGAACAGCCCGCGTTTGAACAGGAAAGCCGAGACGTCGCCACGGCCCTGATGCTTCTCGCCATACAGCCAGGCCGATAGGCCGGTCAGCAGGACGAACACAGGCGCACACAGGTGGGCGAGGGTGCGGCTGAAGAACAGCACCGGTTCCGTGGTGTCGATGGCCATGGGGTCGCTGACCTGGCGGTGCAGGAGGAAAGTCTCGCGGACATGGTCCAGGAGCATGAACAGGATCACCAGGCCGCGCAGGGCGTCGATGCTCTGCAGCCGCTGGGTGATCAGAGTGGGCGTGGCGATGGCGCTTGTCATGGGTGAACGCTAATAGTAATGAATGTCATATAAAACGTTATCTTATAACTAGCCGGTGACGGGTTGGTAGCGGTTTTTGTGCTATCCGTGCCGTGAAGAGGTATTCAGGTCAGAAGCTGTAATCCACCGTCGCGAAGTACGACCGCGGCATCCCCATCAACCACTGCTGCCCGCTGAACGCCGACTGCACATACTCGCGATCGAACAGGTTGTTCAACTGCAACCCCAACTTCACATCCGGCAACACCTGCCAGGCGATGTTGGCATCGACCACGGTGTAGCCGGGGGCGCTTTGGGTATTGGCGGTATTGGCATAACGCTCATCCACATAGCGCGCCCCCAAGCCGGCCTCTACCTGCTGGCCGAAGCCTTTGCTCAACCAAAGGTTGGCGGTACGCCGTGGCACGTTGGCTGGCCGGTTGCCTGCGCGGTCCTGTGGCAGGCCGCCGACCATTTCGTCGAAGTCGTCGTACTTGGCGCGTACCAGCGATGCATTGGCCGACACCTGCCACTGATGGGCCAGGGCCAGCTCCAGCGTCGCTTCCAGGCCATCGGAGGTCTGCTGCCCGGCTTGTTGCTTCTCGTGCGTGATCGGGTCGTCGACCAGCAGTTTTTTCTTGACGATGTGGTAGGCGGCAAGCGTCCATTCGCCACGCCCCTCCCAAAAGCGCTGCTTGATGCCGGCCTCGGTCTGCTTCGCCTCGGTCAGGTCATAGTGCATCTGTGCGGGGCTGAGGCTGATGAGGTTGTTGACCCCGTCCTCGCTGGTTGAGTACTGGCCGTACAACGACAGGTCGTCGTTGAGTGCAAACACCAGCCCGACACGCCAGTTGCCACCTTGCAGGCTACGATCGCTGCGGCTGTCGTTGGTCAAGTTATTGCGGTCGATGTGGTTCTGGTCGCGACGCACGCCGGTAACCAACGACAGGCGATCGCTCAATTGCAGGCGGTTTTCGGCAAACAGGGCAAAGGTATGGGTGGTCGAGAGCGTTTGCGGCCGCAACGGCGAGGCGCTATGGAACCCGCCGGGCTGTGGCTGCCACGGGTCGATATAGTCGCCGCCGACATCGTTGTAGGGTGAATTGCTGTCGACGTTGAATCGCACCTTGTTGTACTCGGCACCGAGCGCGGTCTTGCTGGCCAGGCCGAACAGGGTGTGGTCGAAGGTGAAGGTCTGGCGGTCACCGAACTGTTCCTGGTTGTGCTTGATCTCCAGGTAGCTGCCGCGCAGCAGCTGCTGACGCCCGCTGTCCCAGCTGTAGTCCTCGGCGTTGCGCCAGTGACGGCGGCTTTTGATGTAGTACAGCTGGTTGCTGGCGCTGAGCTGGTCGTTCAGCGCCCAGTCGGTCGTGAGCCGGGTCCATTCATCAACGTACTGCTGCACGTCGTTCTGTACGTTGTAGTTCTTTTTGCGCAGGCTGCTGCGGTAGTGGCCGTCGATCAGCGGGGTGCCGTAGTAGTTGGCAGGTTGTGCATCGCCGCGATCATGGGCCAGCGTGAAGCTGAGGTCGTCACTGGCATCGAAACGCAGTGCGGCACTCAGGGCCAGGCTACGTGAAGCGGTGCGGTCGACCCAGCCATTGCCGGCCTGCTGGTTCAGCGTCAGGCGGTAGCTCAGGCGCTCGCTGAGGCTGCCGCCGCTGTCCAGGCCGAGCTGCTGGCGGTCCCATGAGCCGTAACCCAGGCGCAGGTGGTTGCGCACCTCGCCGGCAAAAGGTTTTTTCGGGATCACGTTGATCACCGCGCCGGTGGCGCCTTCGCCATGCAGTACCGAGGCCGGGCCGCGAATCACCTCGATGCGTTCGACCATCCACGGGTCGACCGGGAAGGTCTGGGTGCCGGCACCGGTGTACAGGCGCGCGCCGTCGAACAGGGTCATCACCGAGCTGTGGCCGGCAAAGCCGCGGGCAGACAGGCCTGTACCGCCGTCCCCCGGTGAGCCGACGAAGGTAATGCCCGGCGAACGGGTCACTGCATCCTGCACCGTGAGGTTGTTGCGCTGCTGAATCTGCCGTTCGCTGATACTGCTGGTGCTGGCCGGTGTTTCCAGGGCGCTGAGGCCAAGGCGCGAGCCGGCCTGGGTCGGCGTGGCCAGGTCGATGGCGCGGCTGTCGAGGGTGTCGGTGATGGCCGTGGAAGGCAGGGCCAGAGGCTGCGGCTCGGGCTCATCAGCCAACGCCGGCAGGGCGACGGCCAGGCAGGCCGCCAGGGGGGGAAGCTTGAACATACGGGACATGTCGTTCCACTGCTGCAGGAATGAAGGGATCCCGGTGGAAAACACGCAAAGGCGAACCATGCAGGCAGGCGCGCGCACGGATTCCGGCCTGCGCCCGCCCACCGCGGGTTGCCAAATGAAGCTCCAGGCCGGTCTCCGGGCTTGCGAGGGGCATGAAACCTTCACCTTCCCATGCTTGAGCACAGTGGTATCTCGAAGGATTCGCTCGCTTACCGTTGCGGGGGCAGCACCGGACTTGTCGTGGGCAACACGACGCACCGGTTTCCCGTTTCACCCTGCGCGCGGCGGCGCAGGGCACCTGAAACTGGCGCGCATCTGACCACTGAAATGCTGGGGCGTCAAATGTGGGTGTGCTGTGAATGTCGCGAAAAAATCAGGTTGTGAGTTTGAAGGCAGGCTTGCCTGTACAGGCTAGCGCCCGCGGCGTCGCGATACCCGTGCCTCGATGTTCTTGCGCCCGATCAGCAGCGGCGGCTTCTCCACCACCGGCTCATCCGCCAGCCACTTGTACATCACCAGGCAGTCCACCAGCCCCAAGCGGGCATGACGGTAGGCCTTGGGCAAACGGCCGACTGTTTCAAAGCCCAGCTTGTGCCATAGCGCCACGGCCACTTCGTTGCTGGCTACCACCGAGTTGAACTGCAAAGCCAGAAAGCCTTCCTGGCGCGCCAGCTTTTGCGAGTGCTCGCACATCAAGCGCGCCACGCCCCGGCCGCGCGCCTGTTCGCAGACCATGTAGCCGCAATTGCCCACATGCGCACCAGGCCCGGCAGCATTGGGCTTGAGGTAATACGAACCCAGTAGCTCGCCATCTTCTTCGGCCAGCAGCGTGTGCAAGGGCAGCTCCAGCCACAGCTGGCGGGCCTGCTCGAAGCTCAGGGCCGGGTCGAAAGCGTAGGTTTCACGGGCTTGGACAATGGCCTGGAAGGTGGGCCAGAAACGATCAAAATCGTCCGGCATCATGGGGCGAATGTGGATCATGCGGGTTCCTGCGCGGGGTGAGCCGCCCAGTCTGGGTGGCGCGGCGCCGTCGCGCAAGGGCGACGACGCCGTTTGTGCTCAACCGTTGGCCTTGCCCACCGCGTCCATCGCGCGGGCCGAGTACACCAGCGCGGCACCGGCGTTCATGGCCACGGCCACGCCAAGGGCCTCGGCAATTTCCTCGCGGCTGGCTCCCTCTTTGACGGCCTGCTGCGAATGCACGGCGATACAGCCGTCGCAGCGGGTGGTCACAGCCACGGCCAAGGAGATCAGCTCGCGGGTCTTGGCATCCAGGTGGTTGGTTTTGGCGCCTGCACCGCTGGCGGTCATGTAGCCGGCTACGGTGTCGGGTGAGAGTTGCTTGAGATCGCCGATGCCGGCCATCAACTGCTTACGGTAGGCGTCCCAGTCCATCATGCTCATCGTCTTCACCTTGGGGTGGTTGCGAGTGGAGCTTTCAGGCTAGTCGAAGCGTGGCACGTGTGAGGCGGTACTTTGGTTGGTAAACGCAGGTCACTCGTACAGTGGCCTGCGTTGAGCCTTCAGATGTAGATGAACACCAGCACCAACGCCGCGACCACTGCCCATTTTTCCAGGTAGTAGCGCATGCGGTTGCGCTTTTTCAGCGCCTTGCCACGCTCGCGGATCTTGTAGATGCGGGTGAACAGGCGGTTGATGCCACCGGTCTTGTCGCTGGCGTCGTTGGGCGCAGCGGCAGCGGCCATCACGTTGCGGCTGAACCAGCGGTTGAACGCAGTTGCCCAGCGGTACTTGAGCGGGCGTTCGACGTCGCAGAACAGGATGATGCGGTTGTGCTCGGTGGTGTTGGCCGCATAGTGGATGTAGGTTTCGTCGAAGATGACCCCCTCACCATCGCGCCATGCGTATTTCTCGCCGTCCACGTCGATGTAGCAGCCGTCGTCATTCGGTGTGTCCAGGCCCAGGTGGTAGCGGTACGAGCCGGCATACGGGTCACGGTGGCG
Source organism: Pseudomonas sp. yb_5 (assembly GCF_043103865.1). Lineage (NCBI taxonomy): Bacteria > Pseudomonadati > Pseudomonadota > Gammaproteobacteria > Pseudomonadales > Pseudomonadaceae > Pseudomonas > Pseudomonas sp. yb_5. Next base: position 105,160 of record NZ_JBICKE010000051.1, on the reverse strand, counting down.
CACCAGCTTGGCACCGGGTGGCAGGGTGGCGAACATGGCGGCCTTGACCGTGCCGATGCCTTGCAGCAGCTCGGTCGTGCGTGGGCAAAGGGCCATCGCCGACGGGTGGCTTTCGCCATACCACTTCAGGTAAAAGCGTTTCCAGCCGGTCTTGAAGAACGAGTTGAAACCGACGTCATCGTAATTGTCGGACTTCTTGATTTCACCGACGTGCAGCAACTGGCGGCCTTCCTCGCGGATCTCCTGCCAGTGGTCCTGCAGCGGTTTCAGTTCTGGAAAGGCCTCGACCGGCAGGTAAGGCTTGGCCGGGTGTTTGGAGAACAGGTACAGGAAACTGTTGATCGGGGCCAGGAAGCTGGAGTGGTCGCCCAGTTGGCGAGTCAGCTTGTGGCGAACCCGACCGCGCAGGTGAACATAGGCGATCGAGAGGACGAAGATAAGTACGAGAGCAATTTTCATGGACGTTTACTGGTCGAAGAATGGCCATGCGCCAGGGCATGAGCCCGCCAGCATAAACAATCATGGGGGTAGTTTGTACTGATTGTTACGAAACTGTGGGGCGACATTGGTGTAATACCCTACAGTCTTGCGCAAACGTTTCATGTCAGGGAGTTAGTATGGTTCAGGATATACGCCCCAGTGGTAGCCCGTTCAAGCGGCTGTTCTTCGCCTTGCCGGTCAGCGACGCCCAGCGCCGTGACCTGGCCCAGTGGCGGCGAGGGCTGAACCTGCGCAGCGGCAAACCGGTGCCGGCAGCCAACTTCCATGTCACGCTGCTGTTCCTCGGTGATGTGGACGCCGCGCAGGTGCCTGCGATTTGCGCGGCGGTCGACCAACTGGCGCTGCCAGCCTCGGCGCCGCGGCTGTTGCTCGACCGTTTGCAGGTGTGGCAACGGGCCAGCGCCCTGGTGCTGGAGGCGCAGCAGGTACCACCGGCCCTGTTGCAACTGGTGTACGGTTTGCAGCAGGCGTTGCTGCCGTTGGGGGTGGAAGCGGCCAAGCGGGAGTATCGACCGCACCTGACGCTGTCCAGGGATTACCGCGGGCAGCCGCCCGAGGCCAGCAGCGCGCCGGCGTTTTACCTCACCACGCGACACTTCACGCTCTACGAGTCGCGCAAGGGGGCTTACTGGCCATTGGCGCAGTGGCCGCTGGCGGACTGACCTGCAGGGGCCGTTCAGGTCAGGCGATTACACCGGCAGGCTCTGGTAAGGCAGTTCATCCCCCGGGCTACGTTCGAACTGACGCTTGTACTCGCGGCTGAACTGCGAGGTGCTCTGATAGCCCACCCGGTGCGCAGCCTGTGCCACGCCCAGGCCTTCGCCAATCAGCATCTGCTGCGCCTTGAGTAGCCGCAAACGCTTCAGGTACTGCATCGGCGCCATATCGGTGCAGCGCTTGAAATGTTCGTGGAAGGTGGAAACGCTCATGTTGGCACGCGTAGCCAGTGCCTCCACGCTCAGTGGCTCGCTGTAGTGCTCGCGCAGATGGGCGAGGGCGGCGCCGATGCGGGCGAAGTGCCCCTGTTGCTCCACCAGTGCCCGCAGCACACCGGCCTGGGGGCCGCGCAGGGCGGTGTACAGCACTTCGCGTACCCGCGCCGGGCCCAGCACCTTGGCGTCCAGCGGGTCGTGCAGGCAGCGCAGCAGGCGCTCCACGCTTTCGCGCATGGGCGCATCCAGTGCCGCCGACGTCATCGATTGCGGGGTTTGCGCCTGCACTTCAGCGTCCGGTGCCAGGCCCATGCTCTGCACCAACTCGCCCAGCACGCCACGGTCGATGCCCACCGCCACGCCCAACAGCGGCGCCTCGCGGGTGGCAAAGGTTTCACACATGAACGGCACCGACAACGCCTGCACCAGGTAATGCCCTGCACCGTACTCCAGCGTACGCGGCCCCAGGCGCGCCAGTTTGCTGCCCTGGGCCAGGATCATGAGGCTGGGTTCGTAGATCTGCGGGCTGCTGGCCACATAGTGGTCCCAGCTCAGCACCTGCACCTGGGGCAGGTGCGTGGGCACAAAGCCTGGGCGCGTGGCGAGGCTGCGGATCAGTGCGCAAAGCGGCGCATTGGCATCGACGTGACGGGTCAGTTGCATGGTGGACCAAGGGCAGAGAATCAGACACCTTGATCATCGCAGATTGAGGGCGTGGCGCCAGCTACGGGTTGGCATCTTCGTAGAATCAGGCATGCATGCCGGAGAATCAGCCGTGGGCGAGGCGGCAAACGGCGCGCAGAATGCGTCGCCTGAATCGTTTCACTTCACTGCGAGGCCCTGCATGTATACCGCCATCGGTTACGCCGCTCAAACCCCCACCAGCCCTCTGGCCCCCATGACGTTCCAACGCCGCAGCCCGCGCCCGGATGACGTCGCCATCGACATCCTGTACTGCGGCGTGTGCCACTCCGACATCCACCAGGCGCGCAACGAATGGGGCATTGCCGTGTACCCGCTGATGCCGGGCCACGAGATCATCGGCCGGGTCACGGCGGTGGGCGACAAGGTCACCGCGTACAACGTCGGTGACCTTGTGGGCGTTGGCTGCATGGTCGACTCGTGCCGTACCTGTGAAGCCTGCGCCAAGGACCTGGAGCAATACTGCCTGGAAGGCCCGACCATGACCTACGCCACCCCGGACCGGGTCGACGGCAGCAACACCATGGGGGGGTACTCCAGCAGCATCGTGGTCAGCGAGCACTTCGTGGTGCGCATACCGGCCGGCATGGACCTGCCCAGCGCTGCACCTATTCTGTGTGCCGGCATCACCACCTATTCGCCGCTCAAGCACCATGGCGTTGGCCCCGGCCACAAGATCGGCATCCTCGGCATGGGCGGCCTGGGCCACATGGGCATCAAACTGGCCAAGGCCCTGGGGGCGGAGGTGACCCTGTTCACGCGCTCTCAGGCCAAGGCCGAGGAAGCGCGCCGCCAAGGGGCCGACCATGTGATCGTCTCCACCGATGCCGAGCAGATGCGCGCCGCTGCCGGCCGTTTCGATTTCCTGCTCGACACCATTCCGGTGCAGCACGACCTCAACCCGTACCTGGAAACGCTGAAGTTCGACGGTGTGCACATCCTGGTCGGCCTGATCGAACCGATCGACCCGGCATTGCATGCGGCCAACCTGGTGATGAAGCGCCGGGTGCTGGCGGGGTCGTTGATCGGGGGGATTGCCGAGACTCAGGAAGTGCTGAACTTCTGCGCCGAGCACGACATCCGTTGCGATATCGAGATGCTGGATATCCGCAACATCAACCAGGCCTATGAGCGGATGATTGCCGGTGATGTGAAGTACCGGTTCGTGATCGACATGGCCACGTTACAAGGCTGATTGATTGGTTGCCTGTACGGGCATCTTCGCGGGCAAGCCCGCTCCTGCACAGGGGTGATGTAGGGCTTGCTTGCGGTGGGGGAGGCACAGGCAGCAACGATGCAGCCGTTTTACCAGGCCATCGGCTTGTCCCAGCCCTTCCAGAACAGCCATCGCCGCACCTCGCCGTGCGCGCCGGTACCGATCTGCCACTCGGGCCGCCCGCTATCCAGCGCAATCACCGAAATAACCCCCGCATGGCTCGCCGCCACCAGCGTTTGCCCGTCGGCGCTGATATCCATCGCACTGATGGTCGATCCCAGGTAGTGCTGCCAGTGCTCCGTACCCTTTTCGCCAAACGCCCGCAGGTAGCCATAGGCATCACCCACAATGTACTCGCCATCGCGCGCAACCCCTGCATACACCCTTGCGCCATCCTGCACCAGCGGGGTACGCGGGTCCTGGCTGTAGTAATCGGTATCCAGCCCGTGCAGGTCTGCCACCCTCACGGCCAGCGTGGCACCGCTGTAGAAATGGCAGGCATTGACGATCAACTGGTCACCGGCGCGGTTGAACAAGGCAAAGTGCGGGTATTCGCTGCCCGGGCCGATGTGCGCCAGCGGCTTGAGCTGTTCGTCCAGAACAAGGTGCCGGCTGCCTTGCTCACCCACGACGATCAGCCGGCCATCCGCCGACACTGCACCATGCTCCATGCTCAGCCCCAGGCTGATATCGTCCGGGTCGGTGCCCTCGGCCAGCTCATCGAGCACGCGTGCCTGCTGTGGCAGCAGGCGGGTCGCACCTTGGGTGGCCAGCACGAAGATACCTTCGGCACTCACCAGCAGCACGCGCTGGCCATCGGGGAAGGGGATCAGCGCGGTCGGTGTGGGCGGCAGGTCGAACGGCTCGAACGGGTAACCTGGCGGTAACCCCTCCAGCCCGGTGGGCCAGGCCAGGCGTTGCACTTGCGGGCCGCCCCAGCCATCGGTCACCCGCACGCCCTCGGCATTGGCCAGGGCGAAATAGCGCCGCGCCGGGCAGCGGCCAAAGTGTTCGATGCCGATGACCGGGGTTACCCCATGGTGGTCGATACGCACCACCTGGCCCTTGTCGTATGGCATGCCGATGCGCGCCAGCAGGCTGCCATCTTCCAACAGCAGGACATTGCAGATGCCTTGGCCGTGGTCTTCGAGCAACGGTATCAGGGGGTGGTGCGCCGGTGGCCAGGCGTCGCGGAATGCCTGGCGCTGCTGTTCGTCGATGTCAGGGCGGTTGGCTGCCTGCAGGGCTGCCAGCCACGCGTCGAGCAGGTGTTTGGTGGTGGGTGCCTGCGGCTCTTCGAGGTTGTCCCAGCCGTGCGCACGGCCCTGCGCGACATAGTCGTTGACGGCCTGGGCATAGGCGGTAACTGCCTGCTGCCACTGCTGCTGGGGGGGCTGCTTGTCCATGAGCGGATCGGGCTCCTTGTTGCACACGCGTTTCATACAAAGTGCGCATGGTACTCCTTCTGCCTGTGCTGCGGTTGTGAGGCCCCCGCTTGACGCGTACCATGCCGGGCATTCCTATCCATAACAAAACGTACGTTGGCACCCCGGCAAGCGGGTCGCTGGCGTGCGATTTGTTGCGTTGCCTGCGGAGAAGCAGTTTCCACCCATGAACGAACCCATACCCACGCACCTGCCGCCCACAACAGGCAGCGGCAGCTGGCTGAGCGTCATCGCCCTGGCCTTGGCGGCCTTCATTTTCAACACCACCGAGTTCGTCCCGGTGGCGCTGCTCAGTGACATTGGCCGCAGCTTCGACATGAGCACTGCCCAAGTCGGCCTGATGCTGACCATCTATGCCTGGATCGTGGCGCTGGCCTCGTTGCCCATGATGTTGCTGACCCGCAACATCGAACGGCGGCGTCTGCTGCTGTTCGTGTTCCTGGTGTTCATTGTCAGCCACTTGCTGTCGTGGCTTTCGCAAAGTTTCGCCATGCTGCTGGTCAGCCGCATCGGCATTGCCCTGGCGCATGCGGTGTTCTGGTCCATCACCGCCTCGCTGGCGGTGCGTGTGGCGCCGCCGGGCCAGCAGGCCAAGGCGCTGGGCCTGCTGGCCACCGGTACTACCCTGGCCATGGTCCTGGGCATCCCGCTGGGTCGTGTGGTGGGCGAGGCACTGGGCTGGCGCATCACGTTCCTGAGCATTGCCGGGGTAGCGCTAGCCACCATGCTGTGCCTGATGAAATCGCTGCCGCTGCTGCCCAGCCAGAACTCCGGTTCGTTGCGCAGCCTGCCGGTCCTGTTCAAGCGCCCGGCACTGGTCATTACCTACTTGCTGGTGACGCTGGTCATTACCGCGCAGTTCACGGCCTACAGCTATATCGAGCCATTCGCCCTGCACGTGGCGCAGATCGGCGGCGACCGTACCACGCTGTTGCTGCTGTTGTTCGGCGGCGCCGGGGTTTTTGGTTCGTTGTTGTTCAGCCGCTACAGCGATCGCTTCCCGCATGGCTTCCTGGTGGGTTCGATCGGAGTACTCGCCGCGTGCCTGTTGCTGATGTTGCCGCTGTCGGGCAATTTCTATGCGTTCGCAGTGCTGAGCATGTTCTGGGGCGTGGCGATTCTCAGCTTCAGCCTGGCGCTGCAGTCCAGGACCCTGAAGCTGGCGTCCGACGCCACCGATGTGGCCATGGCGCTGTTCTCGGGTATCTACAACATCGGCATTGGCGGTGGTGCGCTGCTGGGCAGTATCGTCAGCAGCCAGATGAACGTGGCGGATATCGGCCTGGTGGGCGGCAGCGTGGCAGTGGTCGGGCTGGTACTGGCCGTTGCCAGTACCCGGCGTTTTCGCGAGGCGTTGGCACCTTGAGCCGAGGCCGCCCCTTGCCGGTCAAGCAGAGACTCAGGCCAATACTGCAGCCCATGCCGATATCAACAAAACCCCCGCCAACACCTGATTGAACACCCGCAACCGCCCCGGTGCCTGCAGCCACCGGGCGCTCCCCACCCCCAACACCGCCCATGCGGTCATGCTCGGTAGAGCGATCAGCCAAAACACCAGCGCCAACTGCCACACTGGCAACGACGGCGCGGCAAATACCCCGACCACCGCCACGGCCATCAACCACACCTTGGGGTTCACCACCTGCAACGAGGCCGCGCTGAGCGCACTGAAGCCTGGCGCCGTGGTCGTGTGGAGCGGGGTGGCGGCACTGCGCAGCATCTTCCACGCCAGGCTGGTCAGCCACAGCACCCCGGCCCAGCTCATCAGCTGTTGCGCCAAGGGGTGACGCAGCAGCAGTTCGCCCAGCCCCAGCCCGACGAGCAGCACAATGGCTGCTGCCGCGCCACACGCCGCCACGATCGGCGCCAGGCTTGCGCGCAGGCCCCGGCGGGCGCCATGGGCCAGGATCAACAGGTTGGTCGGCCCCGGGCTGATGCTGGACACCAGGGCGAACAGAATGAAGGGCAACAACGACTGCGACATGGTTCAGGGCTCCGTAAACGCGGAGCACCATGCTCGCTGCGTGCCGGCACTCAGTCTGGAAGGTTTGAGCAGCGCCTGCGGTAGTCAGCCGGGGTTAACTGGTAGGCGCGGCGGAACCAGCGCCCCAGGTGGCTCTGGTCGGCAAAGCCCAACGCCACGGCCACTTCAGCAGGTGTCTGACCTTGGGCAAGCAGGCGCCGCGCGCGGGCCAGGCGCAGCTGGATCAGGTAGGCATGGGGTGCAATGCCGAACGCTGCCTTGAACGCACGGGTCAGGCGAAAGCGGTCGATGCCGCAGGCCTGGGCCAGGTCTTCCAGGCCGATGTCGCGCTCCAGGTTGGCGTGCAGGAAGTCCCGCGCACGCTGTGCGGTCAGCGGCAGGCGCGGGTCGGGATTGATGCGGCGGCGCCAGTGCAGGTGACGGGTCAGGCAGGCCAGTAAATCGTCCATGGCCGTTTGCCTGACGATGCGCAAGTCCTGATCATGCACGGCCTGGAAGGCCTGGGCGGTGGCCCGCGCCAGACGTTCGTCATGGCACAGGGTGTCGGCAAAGCTGGGCAGGCTGTCGCCTGGCGCGTGCTCGTACAGCGCGCGCAGCTGTTGGTCGAGCCAGGCGGGCTCCAGGTACAGCGTCGAATAGGTGAAGCCTTCTTCGGTGGGCGCCAGGCCATCGTGGATGTCGCCAGGCTCAAGTAAAAACACCTGCCCCGGCGTGCTGCGGTGGCGCACCCGGCGGCAGTTGAACTGCTGCACGCCCTGCTCGGTCACGCCGACCAGGAAGCTGTCGTGCCAGTGGGGGTCATAGGCATGCCCGACAAAATGCGCCCGGACCGACTCGATGCCGGTGTCGGCGTCTTGTTTGAAGTCGATCCAGTTGCTCATGGACGTGTACCGTGGGGTAAATCGCTACCTTAGCGCAACGCCCCCGGCTCAGTCTGGAACGATTGTGCAGCCGTTGGTCAGTGCCCGGGCGCGCAGGGCCTCGAAGCGTTCGCGTAGCCACAGGTGCAATTGCGTCACGGCAGGCGTGAGTTGCTTGCGATGAGGGCAAACCAACGTGAGCGGGGTAGACTCGCCGAGCAATTCGGGCAGGACGATTTCCAGTTCCCCGGCCGCAATATTGGCGCTGACATCCAGCCACGACTTGTAGACGATACCTTCCCCCTGGATGGCCAGGCGGCGGATGACGTCGGCATCGTCACTGACCAGCGGCCCACGCACCTGCACGGTGCGATTACCCAACTGCCACTTGTCGTACACCCGGCTGTGCTGCATGTAGAGCAGGCAGGCATGCTGTTGCAGCGCGTCGGGGGTGAGTGGGCGGCCGTGGCGGGCCAGGTAGTCGGGCGAGGCCACCAGCACTCGGCGGTTCCATTCGGCCAGCGGCAGGGCGATGTAGTTGGCATCCTGATTGAGGCCATAGCGGATGGCCACATCCACAGGGTCGCGGTTGAGGTCGGCCATCTGGTCGGACAGGAAGAAGCGCAGTTGCAATGCCGGGTGGTCGCGGCGGAAAGCGCTGAGCCAGGGCAGCAGCATGTTGCGGCCCATGTCGGAAGGGGCCGACACCTGCAGAGTGCCGCGCAGGCTATTGGGGTTGCCATGCAGATCTTCATGGCCCTGGCGCAGGCTTTCCAGCACATTCAGCGCGGTTGGCAGGTAGCGCTCGCCCTCGGCGGTCAGGCGCAGGCTGCGGGTGGTGCGGGCGAACAGGCGTACATCCAGGTCGCGTTCCAGGCGTTTGATCGCGGCAGCCACCTGGCCCGGCAGCAGGCCTGCTTCATGGGCGGCGGCAGTGAAGCTGCCCAGCACGCTGCTGCGGGCAAACAGTTCGAGGTCGGTGATGCGCAGCATTTTCATTCCAGGGATGAAAGTGTTGTTACATTGTGCCGCTTTTTCTTTTTTGCTGGAAAGATAAGATGCGCGGCACATCCACTGTTCATTCCGGAGTTGTCGCATGGATACCGTATCGCTGGCCAAGCGCCGTTACACTACCAAAGCTTACGATGCCTCACGCCGCATTCCCCAAGCCACTGTCGACGCCCTGCTCGAACAACTGCGCCACAGCCCGTCGTCGGTCAATTCCCAGCCCTGGCATTTCATCGTCGCCGACACGGCCGAAGGCAAGGCCCGCCTGGCCAAGAGCACGGCGGAGGGTTATGCCTACAACACGCAGAAGCTTCTCGATGCCTCGCATGTGATCGTGTTCTGCACCCGTACCGAAATGACTGAAGAACACCTGAACGCCGTGCTCGATCAAGAGGCTGCCGATGGCCGTTTCCGTGATGAGCAAGCGCGCGCCGGGCAAAACCAGAGCCGCCGTCACTATGTCAACCTGCACCGCTTCGACCAGAAGGATGTGCAGCACTGGATGGAAAAGCAGACCTACCTGGCGTTGGGTACTGCCTTGCTGGGTGCGGCAGCGCATGGGCTGGATGCCACGCCGATCGAGGGCTTCGACAGCAAGGTCCTCGATGCCGAACTGGGCTTGCGTGAGCGTGGGTTCACCAGTGTGGTGATCCTGAGCCTGGGTTACCGCAGCGAGGCGGACTTCAATGCCGGGCTGAACAAGTCGCGGTTGCCGGCATCGCAAGTGTTCACCTTCCTGTGAGGTTTCCGGGGCCGCTTTGCGGTCCTGGCAATGCTGGCGGTCAATCTGGCAAAGCCCTGGCTTCGATTGCCCGCCCCGGCAAACTGGCAATGACCCGGCATATACCGCATACTTATCGGCAAATACCGAAAAGGAGCGTGCCATGCTTGCCGAAGTGCTTCGCGACAACGGTTACCACGAGTACCGGGCGCGCCTGCAGGCGCTGCTGGACATTCCCGAGCTTGCCAGCGACTTCGAAATTCACACCCGCATCACCGATGGTTTTGCCGCCACCTGGTTGGTGAAACTGACCGAAGGCGGTGTGCTCACGCCGGTGGAGCGCGACCAGATCATCCCGCTGCGCACGCTCAAATCCCGTATCGAGCGTGACCAACCGCTGACCGTGGATGAGAGCGACCGGCTGTTCCGCTCGGCCCACATCACCGCCATGGCCGAGGCCGTGTTCGGTGAAGCGGGCAAGGCCAAGCGCTGGCTGTCCAAGCCCAAGGAACGCTTCTCGGGGCTGACGCCGATGCAGATGCTCACCACCCAGCAAGGCACCACTCAGGTCGAAGAAATGCTGCTGCAGATTGCCGAGGGCTATGGCCTGTGATTTTGTGGCGAATCAGCGCCTATGCAGACTTGAGCGGTACGGGGGGCTTGCGTGTAAGTGGCCGCTGGCACCAGGCGGGTCGGCCGGTGGTGTATGCCGCCACCAGCCCTCCCGGGGCGATGCTGGAAGTGTTAGTGCATCTGGAGATCGACCCGGAGGATTTCCCTACCACCATGCGCTTGCTTCGCATCGAACTGCCTGACACGGTTTCCCAGGCGCAGTTGCCCGCTTTGCAGCCCGGCTGGTCTGCCCACCCTGAGTTGACCCGTACGCTGGGCAATCGCTTTCTGGATGACTGTTCGGCATTGCTGCTGCCGGTGCCAAGCGCGATCATGCCCAGCACAACCAATTACCTGTTCAACCCACGGCACCCGCAGGCGCAGAGCGCGAAAATACTGGTTGAGGATTTCACGCCGGACAGCCGCCTGTTCTAGGGCGTGGTCACCACAGTGCTGTCGATGCTGACGCCAGCACCCGGCCAAACACCTCGAGCGCCTTGTCCACGTCAGCCTCGGTGCTGAAACGGCCGATGCTCAAGCGCACACTGTTGCGTGCCTGGCGTTCATCCAGCCCCAGTGCCAGCAGCACATGCGAGGCAGCGTTGCTCGCCGAGTTGCAGGCCGAGGTGGTCGACAAGGCCAGTTCGCTGGCCAGCGCCGTGCTGTTGAAGCCTTTGCTGTCGATGCACAGGTTCAAGGTATGGGGAATACGTTGCTTGGCGCAGCCATTCAGGGTAACGCCGGGCATGGCCAGCAGGCCTGTGCGCAGGCGTCTTGCCAATTGCTCAAGGCGCTGGTACTCGCTGTCGCCGGGTTGGCCGGCCAAGGCAAAGGCGCTGCCCATGCCAGCGATCTGATGGGTCGCCAGGGTGCCGGAACGCAAGCCTTGCTCATGGCCGCCGCCGTGCATCTGGGCACGCATCAGCGCGCGGGCGCGTGGCCCTACATACAGCGCACCGATACCTTTGGGCCCGTAGACCTTGTGCGCCGAAAAAGACATCAGGTCCACGGCCATCTTATGCAGGTCGATAGCCAGTTTGCCCACAGCCTGCGCGGCATCCACGTGCAGCAGGGCACCGTGGGCACGCACCTGCTCGCCGATCGCGGCAAAGTCGGTGACCGTACCCAGTTCGTTGTTGACCGCCATCAGCGATACCAGGCGGGTGTCAGCGCGCAACGCTGCCTGTACGCTTGTAGGCTGGATCAGGCCGTCGGCATCCGCTGCCAGGCGCGTAACGGCCCAGCCCTGGCGTTCCAGTTCGGCCACGGTGTCAAGCACGGCCTTGTGTTCCAGCTGGCTGGTGATCAGGTGTCCGGGCTGGCCGATGCCTTGGGCAATACCCTTGAGCGCCAGGTTGTTGGACTCGGTTGCGCCCGAGGTCCACACCAGTTGCTCGGATTGCGCACCGACGCACTCGGCTACTTGCTGACGGGCCTGTTCCACGGTGTGACGTGCAGCTTGGCCGTAGGCGTGGCCGCTGGACGCCGGATTGCCGAAGTTGGCCTGGTTTCCCAGGCTGGCGAGCATGGTTTCGATGACCCGGTCGTCGACCGGGGTTGTGGCGGCGTAATCGAAGTAGAGTGGGGCGCTAGGCATTGGGGCGGGTCCGTGTCAGTGGCCGTGAAATCGTTAATCATTGACGTAAGCGTACCCGCCAGCAGCGAGATATTTTTCCCTTCCCTTGTTCGATTCTCGATTCTTGTAGAAAAAAAATCTCTACTGAATAAATTTATGGGAATTTTCTACTTTCTTTGGTGAGGAGCCATGAATGGCTCCGCACCAGCCTTTTCAGGCGGGCTCCAGCGCCTTCTCTTCCTCGGCCACCACGCGCTCGCACAATTCGGTGATCTGCTCGCGCATCCAGCGGTTGGCCGGGTCCTGGTCGGTGCTTTCATGCCAGTACAGGTGCGTTTCCAGTGCAGGCACCTCCACCGGCAGCGCCTGATAACGCAACTGATGGCGACGTGCGAAGCGCTCGGGAACCGTCATCGCCATGTCGGTCTGCTGCAACACCTGGGATGCCATGAGGTAGTGTTGCGAACGCAGAGCGACCTTGCGTTGAACCCCCATCTTGCCCAGCGCCAGGTCGACGTAACCCAGGCCGTTGCGCCGGCTGGAGATATGGATATGGGTCATGCCCAGGTAGCTGTCGAGGGTCAGCTTGCTGTCGGCCAGCGGGTGGCCCTGGCGCAGGGCGCAGACATAGCGGTCCTGCATCAGTTTGATGTGGCGCACCTGCGGATCGGTGTTCAGTGGCGCGTCGATGGCAAAGTCCAGGCGGCCGGCGGCGAGTTCCTTGGTGGTCTCGCGGCGCTTGCACAGGAAGCTCTCGATCATTACCGCCGGTGCCAGGCGGCGCAGGCGCTGGAACAGCGGCGGCAAGATGACCGCCTCGGTCAGGTCGGTCATGCTGATGCGGAAGGTCTTGTTGGCCTGCTGCGGGTTGAACGTGCGGCTTTCCTGCACCGAGGTCCGCAGCAGCGCCAGGGCGTTGCGCACCGGACCGATGATGTTCTGCGCCATGGGTGTGGGCACCATGCCTTGCGCGGTGCGCACGAACAGCGGGTCATTGAAGGTTTCGCGCAGGCGCGACAGGGCATTGGATACTGCCGGCTGGGTAATGCCGACGATCTGCCCGGCGCGGGTCAGGTTGGCTTCGGTGTAGATCGCATCGAACACGATGAACAGGTTGAGGTCGACCTTGGTGAGGTTCATGGGCGCCGCTCTTTGTTGGAATTATCGGTCGATCATATATCGGTTATGAATGTTTATACACGCGGAAAATAGACTAGGTGGATGGAGCAATGCTGCTCTAGGCTCTGCCCCAAGTACTCCGAACTGTGAAGGTAGCCCTGATGGATTTCGCCTATTCACCCAAGGTCCAGGCACTGCGTGAGCGTGTCACTGCGTTCATGGACGCCCATGTCTACCCTGCCGAAGCCGTGTTCGAGCGCCAGGTCGCCGAAGGTGACCGCTGGCAGCCCACTGCAATCATGGAGGAGCTCAAGGCCAAGGCCCGCGCCGAAGGGCTGTGGAACCTGTTCTTGCCAGAGTCGGAATACGGCGCCGGCCTGAGCAACCTGGAGTACGCACCGCTGGCAGAAATCATGGGCCGCTCGTTGCTCGGGCCGGAGCCGTTCAACTGCTCGGCGCCGGACACCGGCAACATGGAAGTGCTGGTGCGCTATGGCAGCGAGGCGCAGAAATGCCAGTGGCTGGAGCCGCTGCTGCGTGGCGAGATCCGCTCGGCGTTTGCCATGACCGAACCGGACGTGGCCTCCTCGGACGCCACCAACATGGCTGCTACCGCCATACGTGACGGTGACGAGTGGGTGATCAACGGCCGCAAGTGGTGGACTTCCGGCGCCTGCGACCCGCGCTGCAAGGTCATGATCTTCATGGGCCTGTCTGACCCTGAAGGGCCACGCCACCAGCAGCATTCCATGGTGCTGGTGCCGACCGACACGCCGGGCGTGAAGATCGTCCGCCCGCTGCCGGTGTTCGGTTATGACGATGCGCCCCATGGTCATGCCGAAGTCCTTTTCGAGAATGTGCGGGTGCCGTACGAAAACGTGATCCTTGGCGAAGGCCGCGGCTTCGAAATTGCCCAGGGCCGACTGGGCCCAGGCCGTATCCACCACTGCATGCGCTCGATCGGCATGGCCGAGCGCGCGCTGGAGCTGATGTGCAAGCGCTCGGTGGAGCGTACTGCCTTTGGTCGGCCACTGGCACGCTTGGGCGGCAACGTCGACAAGATCGCCGACTCGCGCATGGAAATCGACATGGCCCGGCTGCTGACGCTCAAAGCGGCCTACATGATGGACACCGTCGGCAACAAGGTGGCCCGTAGCGAGATCGCCCAGATCAAGGTGGTGGCGCCGAACGTGGCATTGAACGTGATCGACCGGGCTATCCAGATACATGGCGGGGCAGGGGTAAGCGGCGATTTCCCGCTGGCCTACATGTATGCCATGCAGCGCACCCTGCGCCTGGCTGACGGGCCGGATGAAGTGCACCGGGCGGCGATTGGCAAATACGAAATTGGCAAGTATGTGCCGGTGGAGATGTTGCGTAGCGGGCGGTGAACGCGTCAGCCTGCGCCGGCCCATTCGCGGGTGAACCCGCTCCTACACGGGCACCCAGCTTGCCCGCGACGTGGCCAGTGCAAGTGATTCACTCAGGCACCTAGTTGCGTGTCTTTTTCCCTCTTGGACGCGGGTTCTTGTCCAATGGCGTGGGGCTGGTGCCCATCCATACTGTCATCCTTTTTTTGCCCCCGCGTCTTGATCAACGAAATCACCACCCCACCCAGCAACAACCCGAATGTCACGCCCAACGACAGCAGCGCCGGCACCTTGCCCACCATGCCGTGGTAGAAAATCTTGCAGCCAATGAAGATCAACACCAGCGCCAGTGCGTACTTGAGGTAAACGAACCGGTGCATCAGCGCCGCCAGCGCGAAATACAGCGAGCGCAGGCCGAGGATGGCGAAGATGTTGGAGGTGTAGACGATGAACGGGTCCTGGGTGATGGCGAAGATCGCCGGCACGCTGTCGACGGCAAACACCAGGTCGGCCAGTTCGATCAGTACCAGCGCCAGAAACAGCGGGGTGGCATAACGCAGCGCCTTGCTGTGTCCGGGCGGGGTCTGGCGTACGAAGAAGTGCGAGCCATGGATCTGGTCGGTAACCCGCATGTGCCGCCGCACGAACTTGAGGATCGGGTTGTTGGCCAGGTCCGGGCGGCTGTCTTCCTTCGACAGCGCCATCTTCACCCCGGTAAACAGCAGGAAGGCACCGAAGATGTACAGCACCCAGGCAAAGTTCTGTACCAGCGCCGCGCCCACGCCGATCATGATGGCCCGCAGGAACACCACGCCCAGGATGCCCCAGAACAGCACGCGGTGCTGGTAGCGACGCGGGATGGCGAAGTAGCTGAAGATCATTGCCATGACGAACACGTTGTCCATCGACAGCGACTGTTCGACCAGGAAGCCGGTGTAGAACTCCAGCGCAGACTGCGCACCCAACTGGTACCAGACCCCCGCGCCGAACAGCACACCGACACTGAAATAGCCTGAATACAGCAGCAGGCTCTCGCGCATTTCAATTTCCCGGTCGTGGCGGTGCAGCACGCCCAGGTCGAGCACCAGCAAACCGATGACGATGGCCATGAACACCAGCCACAACCAGGCGCTGGTACCGAGGACAGGTGTTGTGAGGAATGCTTGCAGAGCTGTCATGAGCCCCTCCTTGAATGTCGACGTTGCATGGCAACAGTGATCCGACATGGCGGCTTGGCAGCCGTCAGAGGGGCCCGGTATCACATGAGCTTGAGCCTAGACCCGTTTGCCAGTGGTGCCGAATGGGTAGCTGTTACATTTCTTTGCCAGTGCAGCGCTCAAGCCCGCAATCCTTTGCTCAGCCCTTTCCCTTCTATTAAATAACTCCGGTTATAGCCAAAACCAATCGAAAGCATGAGCTTTGCCAATGAGCCTTCAGCGGGATGATTAGTTAGGATTCTATCCATCAACTGATTCCAACCCCATGAAGGAGCGTCTCTCATGCCAATCATCAACAGCCAGGTCAAACCCTTCAACGCCACCGCCTACCACAAAGGCGAGTTCGTTCAGGTCAGCGAAGCCGATCTGAAAGGCAAGTGGTCTGTCGTGTTCTTCTACCCGGCCGACTTCACCTTCGTTTGCCCGACCGAGCTGGGTGACCTTGCTGACAACTACGCCGAGTTCCAGAAGCTGGGCGTGGAAATTTACGGTGTTTCCACCGATACCCACTTCACTCACAAAGCCTGGCACGACACTTCCGACACCATCGGCAAGATCCAATACCCGCTGATCGGTGACCCGACTCACGTCATTTCGCGCAACTTCGACGTGCTGATCGAAGAAGCCGGCCTGGCCGACCGCGGTACCTTCGTGATCAACCCGGACGGCCAGATCAAGATCGTCGAGCTGAACGACGGTGGCGTAGGCCGTGATGCTGCCGAACTGCTGCGCAAGGTCAAGGCTGCCCAGTACGTTGCCGCTCACCCAGGCGAAGTGTGCCCGGCCAAGTGGAAAGAAGGCGAAGCCACTCTGGCGCCGTCGCTGGACCTCGTAGGCAAGATCTAAGGTCATGCCCACAGCGCGGGCGGTAAGCAGCCGCCAAAGCTGAAATACCTACCGCCCCGTCAAACGCCCGGGCGACCTTGCCTGGGCGTTTTTGTATCCGAGTTTTGAAAAAGGAATCGCCCGTATGTTGGACGCCACGCTTAAATCGCAACTGAAAACCTACCTGGAGCGGGTCACCCAGCCGATCGAGATCGTTGCCTCCCTCGACGACGGCGCGAAGTCCCGCGAATTGCACGACCTGCTGGTGGAAATTGCCGGCCTGTCGAACCTCATTACCTTCAGCGCGGACGGTACCGATGCCCGTCGCCCTTCGTTCTCGCTGAACCGCCCGGGTGCCGATATCAGCCTGCGCTTCGCCGGCATACCCATGGGCCACGAGTTCACCTCGTTGGTGCTGGCGCTGCTGCAAGTCGGCGGCCATCCGTCAAAGGCCAGTGCCGAAGTGATCGAGCAGATCCAGGCCCTGGAAGGCGAATTCAGCTTCGAAACCTACTTCTCGCTGTCGTGCCAGAACTGCCCGGACGTGGTCCAGGCGTTGAACCTGATGGCGGTACTCAACCCCAACGTGCGTCATGTGGCTATCGACGGTGCGCTGTTCCAGGACGAAGTGGAATCGCGCAAGATCATGGCGGTACCGAGTATCTACCTGAACGGTGAAGTGTTTGGTCAGGGCCGTATGGGCCTGGAAGAAATCATTGGCAAGATCGACACCAACGCCGGCGCCCGCCAGGCCGAGAAGATCAACGCCAAGGATGCCTTTGACGTGCTGGTTGTCGGCGGTGGCCCCGCTGGCGCCGCTGCTGCCATCTACGCTGCCCGCAAGGGCATCCGTACCGGTGTTGCTGCCGAGCGCTTCGGCGGCCAGGTGCTCGATACACTGGCCATCGAGAACTTCATCTCGGTGCAGGAAACCGAAGGACCGAAGCTGGCCACGGCGCTGGAAGAGCACGTCAAGCAGTACGACGTCGACATCATGAACCTGCAGCGCGGTGAAGCGCTGATTCCCGCTGCCGAGGGCGGTCTGCACGAAGTGCGTCTGGCGGGGGGCGCTTCGCTGAAGGCCAAGACTGTAATCCTGGCCACCGGCGCCCGCTGGCGCGAAATGAACGTGCCAGGTGAGCAGGAGTACCGCGGCCGCGGCGTGGCCTACTGCCCGCACTGTGACGGCCCGCTGTTCAAGGGTAAACGCGTGGCGGTGATTGGCGGCGGCAACTCGGGTGTGGAGGCGGCTATCGACCTGGCCGGTATCGTCGCCCAGGTGACGCTGATCGAGTTCGACAGCCAGCTGCGTGCCGATGCGGTGTTGCAACGCAAGCTGCACAGTCTGCCGAACGTTAACGTGATCACCAGCGCGCTGACCACCGAGGTGCTGGGCAATGGCGAGAAGGTGACCGGCCTGCGCTACAAGGACCGTACCACGGATGAACAGCACGAAGTGGCACTGGAAGGCATCTTCGTACAGATTGGCTTGCTGCCCAATACTGACTGGCTGAAGGGCACCGTCGAGCTGTCGCCGCGTGGCGAAATCATTGTCGACGCCAAGGGCCAGACCAGCATCCCGGGAGTGTTTGCCGCAGGTGACGTGACTACCGTGCCGTACAAGCAGATCGTCATTGCGGTGGGTGAGGGGGCCAAGGCATCGCTGGCGGCCTTTGACCACCTGATTCGGACTTCGGCACCGGCGTAAGCCTGTACCGGCCGCTTCGCCGCTAAAGCCGCTCTTGCAGGACTGCGCAGTGGTTGAAACTGTGAAGATCCCCGTAGGAGCGGTTTACCCGCGAAGAGGCCGGCCCTGCTGGCCAATTTCCACCCGCCGTTCACCGTTGCCGCCGCGACCGTATTCGCGGGTAAACCCGCTCCTACACAGATTGGTGGTGGACACACATCGGGAGTTGGACACAGACCGCTGTAGGAGCGGGTTCACCCGCGAAAGGGCCGGTACAAGCAAAGCATCAACCTGAAGGTGTCTATGCTTACACGTAAACCCCTCAGGAATCCCCCGCATGACCCTGATCAGCCGCGAACCCTGGTGGCTAGTCCCCCCGAAGCCCGGGGAGCAAGAGCAGGACCTGCACTGGGGCTACCTGGAAATCTACGCCGACGGTCGCGCTGTGTTCGTCGACCAGCGCCCCACTGACCGGGAGCTGGCCGAGCGCAAGAGCTGCCGCAATTTCCCCGACCCCGAGCCGTGACGGCTCAGCCTTCCAGCTCGGCCAGGCGCGCTTCCAGCGCCGCAATGCGGGCTTCGAGGGCTTCGATGCGGTCTTCTGACACACTGCCGCCACTGTTGCGAGCGCCGCCTTCCTGTTGGCGTGCAGCGAGAATCGCCTCGATTTCCGCCGGGTCGCCCAAGGCATGGGTGTAGCGGTCTTCACGCTGGCCGGCCTGACGTGGCAGGTGCAAAGCCAGGTCCCGCGAGATCAGGCGCTCCAGCTGATGCTGGATCTGCTCGGTGTCGTCAAAGTCGTGCAGGCGGTTGCTACGGGTCAGCAGTTCGTTGAGGGTTTGCGGGCCCCGCAGGAACATCAGGCCCATCAGCACCAACTGTGCTGGCACCAACTCCAGTGCCTTGTCTACCCGATGTTCCCAGCGGTCGGCACGGCTGCCCATCTGCAGGCGGGTCATGCCCTGACCTTCGAGGGCGCGCAGCGCCTGGCCGACCTGGCCTTGGGTGAGGTTCATCACCGGCTCGCGGCTGGTCTTCTGGTTGCAGGCCAGGACCAGGGCATTGAGGGTCAGCGGGTAGCTTTCCGGGCTGGTGGCCTGCTTTTCGATCAGCGAGCCGAGAACGCGGATTTCGATGCTGTTGAAGCGGCCTTCACCTGCGGTTTCGTGTTCTGACATGGCCCTGTCTCGTGGCTGGGGAAAGGCCACTAGGGTAGGTAATGCCACCGCGTAAGGCAATTGGGGCCGCAATGCGGCCCCGGCGCGCTTAGCCGTTACGCTGCTCTTCAGCCTGACACGCCGCTGCAGTGAACAGCACATCGGTCGAAGAATTCAGCGCCGTTTCGGCCGAATCCTGTAACACGCCAATGATGAAGCCCACCGCCACTACTTGCATGGCTATTTCGCTTGGGATGCCAAACAGGCTGCACGCCAGCGGAATCAGCAGCAGCGACCCCCCGGCCACGCCCGAGGCGCCGCAGGCGCACACTGCCGCCACCACGCTGAGCAGCACGGCAGTGGGCAGGTCCACCTGGATACCCAGGGTATGCACTGCGGCCAGGGTCAGCACGGTAATGGTGGTTGCCGCACCGGCCATGTTGATGGTCGCGCCCAGCGGGATCGACACCGAGTAAGTGTCTTTATGCAGGCCAAGGCGTTCCGACAATGCCAGGTTGACCGGGATGTTGGCGGCCGAGCTGCGGGTGAAGAACGCAGTAATGCCGCTTTCACGCAGGCACAGCAGTGTCAGTGGGTAGGGGTTGCGGCGGATCTTCCAGAACACGATCAGCGGGTTCATCACCAGTGCCACGAACAGCATGCAGCCGATCAGTACCGCCAGCAGGTGCAGGTAGCCGAGCAGGGCGTCCAGGCCCGACTGTGCCAGGGTGGAGCTGACCAGGCCAAAGATACCCAGCGGGGCGAAGCGGATGACCATGCGCACGATCAGGGTGACGCCATTGGACAGGTCTGCGACCACGGTTCGGGTGGTTTCACCGGCATGGCGCAGGGCCACGCCCAAGCCGATGGCCCAGGTCAGCACGCCGATGAAGTTGGCATTGAGCAGGGCATTGACCGGGTTGTCTACCGCACTCAGCAACAGGTTCTGCATCACCTCGGCGATGCCGCCTGGCGCGCTCAGCGTGGCTTCGCTGGCGCTTAGCGCCAGGTGCGAGGGGAACAGCATGCTGGCAACCACGGCCACCACTGCAGCGGCAAAGGTGCCCAGCAGGTACAGCCAGAGGATCGGGCGAATGTGGACTTCCTGGCCGTGACGATGGTTGGCGACCGAAGCCATGACCAGGATGAACACCAGCACGGGCGCAACCGCCTTCAGGGCACTGACGAACACCTTGCCAAGAAAGGCCAGGTCACGGGCGATGGCAGGTGCCAGCAGGGCGAGGGCGATACCGGCGAGCAGGCCGATGACGATCTGGGTCACCAGGCTGGTGCGGTTGAGGAGGCGGAGAAAAGGGGTCATGTGCAGCGGTATCTCGGAATCTGGAAAGGGCGGACTTTACCATAGAGCACCTATAGCGCATGCCGGCCCGTGCTCGTAGTCAATCAGGCTTTTACGGCTACCAGTGAAACAATTCCCGCCGCGCCCCTTCGGTAATCGCCACGATCCCAGGGTGCTTGACCTTGCGCTCCACCGAAATGGCGTAGAACGACTCGTGCACGGCCTCGGTCTGCCCGATCAGTTGCACGCCGTACTGACGGCACACCTCCTCGGCGATTACGCTGGGAGCAACGAAAATGCCGCTGCCCGACTGCCCGAACGCTTGCATCAAGGCACTGTCATCGAATTCCCCCACGATCCGTGGCTGCACCTGCTGCTCGCCCAGCCACCGCAGCAGCCGGCTGCGTACCACGGTCTCCTGACCGGGAACAAGCAGTGGAGCATCCTGCAGACAAGCTGGAAAAGGACCGTCCAGCCGTTGTACCAGCGCCGGGGTGGCGAAGAAGCTCAGCCCGCACTCGCCCAGCTTCTGGCTGTAGCACTTGATGTCCAGGTGGTTAGGCATGGGGCTGTCGGAAATCACCAGGTCCAGGCGCTGGATGGCCAGGTCTGCCAGTAACCGCTCAAGTTTGTCTTCGCGGCAGTTGATGCGCAGCACCTCCTCCAGGTCCATGGTCGGTGCCAGCAGGCGGTAGACAATGGATTTTGGCACTACGTCAGCCACCCCCACACGGAACAGGATCTGCTCCTGCGGGCCGGCGCGCAGCATGGCCTCAAGCTCGCTGCCGATCTGAAACATCTGCTCTGCGTACACCAGGGTCTGGCGGCCGGTTTCGGTCAGTTCCAGCTGCCGGCCGGCGCGCTGGAACAGTTCCAGGCCGTAGGTTTGCTCGAACAAGGTGATCTGCCCGCTGATGGTTTGCGGTGTGAGGTTCAGCTGTTGGCTGGCGCGGGTGATGCTGCCCGTCTTGGCCACGGCCCAGAAGTAATGCAGCTGGCGATAGTTAAGCACCGTCGGTCGTTCCGATTCGTAAAAACCGAAGTATATGCCATGAAAATACGAATTTTCCTGAACTATTGCCGTCTCTAGAATGCACGGCTATCAGGCGCCATGCGCCGCCGGGTTATTTTAAGCGAGGACACCATGCTGCAATTCAAATCCATTGGCACCCCGTTGGTGCTGGCTTTGGCCCTGTTCACCCTGGCAGGCTGCGACCAGGCCGAGAAATCCGCACAGCAGATGCTCGATCAGGCGGCGCAGTCGGCCAAGCAGGCTATCGACGACACCAACAAGGCTGCCCAGCAGGCGCTGAGCGAAGCCATCGGCAGCGAAGGGCAGAAGCCCAAGGATGCCGAGAAGAAAGAAGAAACCCAGGAAATCTGACCCCAACCGCCGCTGCAGGATTTGAACAATGGAATATTTGCTGGAACTCGCCGCTAGCCCTACCGCCTGGGTTGCCCTGGCTACGCTGGTGGCCATGGAAGTTGTACTGGGCATCGACAACCTGATCTTCATCTCGATCCTGACCAACAAACTGCCGGTGGAGTACCGCTCCAAGGCGCGACGTATCGGGATCAGCATGGCCTTGGTCATGCGACTGGCCTTGCTCAGCACCGTGGCCTGGATCGTCCAGTTGACCGACCCAGTGTTCGAAGTGTTCGGCAACGCCTTCTCGTGGAAGGATGTGATCCTGATTGCCGGTGGTCTGTTCCTGCTGTGGAAGGCGACCAAGGAAATTCACGAAAACGTCGACCCGCATGGCGCCAAGGAGGAAGCCAAAGTCTCCTCCACGGTTACCCTGGGCTTTGCTGCGGCGATCTTCCAGATCCTGTTGCTGGACATCGTTTTCTCGGTAGACAGCATCATCACCGCCGTGGGCATGACCGAGCATCTGCCCATCATGATTATCGCCGTTATCACGGCTGTGATCGTGATGATGGTGGCAGCCGACCCGCTGGCCAATTTCATCAACGACAACCCGACCGTGGTGATGCTGGCGCTGGGCTTCCTCATCATGATCGGCATGACGCTGATCGCCGAGGGCTTTGGCGCCCATGTACCCAAGGGCTATGTGTATGCGGCCATGGCGTTCTCGACGGCTATCGAGGTCCTCAACATTCTGGCCCGCCGGGCGCGTCTGAAGCGTGAGGCGGCTGAAGGCTGATGCAAAAAAGGGGCGCTTTGCGCCCCCATTCGTGAACAAGCCCGCTTTCACAGGTACTTCGAGCCGCGCTGGCATCGCGAAATACCTGTGCAGCGGGCTTGTCTGCGAGTGGGCTTCAGGAAATCCTGAGGTCAGTTCACCCCCGCATGCCGCCGCGCCCGTCTTACCGGCTGTGGCCTGGGCGGGGCCTGCGGTGGCAAGTGGTGATGGTGTGCGTGACGCCGCACGATACGCAGTACACCCCACAGCATGGCGGCTGCGACGCTCAGCCACATGCCTACCAGCATGAGAATTGCCATGGTCAGGCTCATCTGTGCCTCCATCTCTACGGCAAGCGCTTGATTGGCCCGCGTTTACCTTCCAGACACTGCTTTAGTCTAGCCCTTCGCCTGTGACGTTCCATCGAACAATGGTCAATCTCTAGTGCCGATTCGCTCCAAGGCGCTGTCGGACTATACCCGCGCCGCTGTCGGACCTATGATCGGTGGCCAGAGCCGGGCGCTGCCTGCCTGGCGTTGGAACAAGCGAGTGCCCATGGAGCAACATTCCTTCAAGGCTGCCCCCCGGCGGCTACTGGCTGCCTGTCTGCTGGCTGCCACCCTGGCCGGCTGTGCCAGCGCACCGCCCGGCAATCTCAAAGGCTTGCCGCAGCGAGTCGAGATCAGCAGCGTGCCGTTCTACCGTGGCAACGCCAACCACAGCGGGGCCATGGCGCTGGCGGCAGTGCTGTCGCAGCAGGGGGCGCCTATTACGCCAGGGTTGTTGGATAAACCGCTGAACCTGCCTCAGGGGGCCGAAACGCTGGATACCGCTATTCCCCGTGTGGCGCGGGACTACGGTAGGGTGGTGTACCCGCTGGACAAGCAGCTGGACGCGCTGCTGACCCAGGTGGCGGCGGGCAACCCGGTGCTGCTGCGTTACGAGGAAGGTTCGGCCTGGTGGAGCGGGCCCCGCTATGCAGTGTTGATGGGTTATGACCGTTACAAGCAGCGGGTGCTGCTGCGTTCGGGCATGCACCGGCGGCAGGTGCTGGCATTCGATGAGTTTGCATCGGCGTGGGAGAAGCAGGGGAGTTGGGCGGTGCTGGTGCAGCCACCTCGGCAACTGCCGGCCCAGGTTGATCGCCAGCGCTGGTTGCGTGCTGCGGATGAATTGGCCAAGGCGGGGCAAGAGAGTGCGGCGAAGCAGGCTGTGAATAGCCTGAACAAATAGCGTTGCCTGTGCCTGCCCTTCGCAGGTAAGCCCGCGCCCACACGGACTGTGCAAGCAGCACAAATCCTGTGGGCGCGGGCCTGCCTGAATCAGAAGCCCAGGCGATCGCGCAGGCTGTAGTACCAGGCACCGATGGCGCTGAAGGGGACGCGCAGCATCTGGCCACCCGGGAACGGGTAGTGCGGCAGGCCGGCAAAGGCGTCGAAACGCTCTGCCTGGCCGCGCAGGGCCTCGGCCAGTACCTTGCCCGCCAGGTGGGTATAGGTCACGCCGTGGCCCGAGCAACCCTGCGAGTAGTAGATGTTGTCGCCGATCCGTCCAACCTGTGGCAGGCGCGACAGGGTCAGCAGGAAGTTACCGGTCCAGGCGTAGTCGATCTTCACGTTCTTCAGCTGCGGGAAGGCCTTGAGCATTTTCGGGCGGATGATCGCCTCGATGTTGGCCGGGTCACGCGCGCCGTACACCACGCCGCCACCGAAAATCAGGCGCTTGTCGCTGGTCAGGCGATAGTAGTCGAGCAGGTAGTTGCAATCCTCGACGCAGTAGTCCTGCGGCAGCAGGGTGCGTGCCAGTTCTTCGCCCAGTGGCTCGGTGGTGATTACCTGCGTGCCGCATGGCATGGACTTGGCGGCCAGCTCGGGTACCAGGTTGCCCAGGTAGGCGTTGCCGGCAACGATGATGAACTTGGCGCGGACCTTGCCCTGCGGGGTATGCACCACTGGGTTGGCACCACGTTCGATGCGCACGGCCGGGGTTTGTTCATAGATGATGCCACCCAGCGACTCGACCGCAGCAGCTTCGCCCAGGGCCAGGTTCAGCGGGTGGATGTGGCCGCCGCTCATGTCGAGCATGCCGCCGATGTAGCTGTCGCAGGCAACCACTTCGCGGATGCGCTTCTGGTCCATCAGCTCCAGCTGATTATGGCCAAAGCGTTCCCACAGGCGCTTTTGCGATTCCAGGTGGCCCATCTGCTTGCTGGTAAGGGCGGCGAATACGCCACCATCTTTCAGGTCGCACTGAATGTTGTACTTGGCCACGCGCTCACGAATGATGCGCCCGCCCTCGAAGGCCATGTGGCCCAGCAGTTGTGCCTGCTTGGGGCCAACGGTGCGTTCGATGACATCAATGTCGCGGCTGTAGCTGTTGACGATCTGGCCGCCGTTGCGGCCCGATGCGCCAAAGCCGACCTTGGCCGCTTCGACGATGCTTACCTTGAAACCGTTCTCCAGAAGGAACAGGGCGCTGGACAGGCCGGTGTAGCCGGCACCGATGATGCACACATCGGTTTCCACCTCACCCTGCAGCGCCGGACGTGGCGGCACCGGGTTGGCCGAGGCGGCGTAGTAGGACTGGGGGTAGGGGGTGTTAGCCATGCTGCAGGAACCTCGTGTTTTATATTTTTAACGAATGTACCGATGCTATCAATAATAATAAACACCCGCTAGTCGTCTGGTGAAAATCCTTTACGGGATACCCTCCAGCCCGCCTTTATATAAAGAGTTTAAGATTCAGTAGGTTAGCGCGAAAAAAAGTGTTGACAGGGTTTTTGTAATGCGTAGAATGCGCACCACACGACAGGCACATAGCTCAGTTGGTTAGAGCACCACCTTGACATGGTGGGGGTCGTTGGTTCGAGTCCAATTGTGCCTACCAAATCGAAAAAGGGGTGATCCGAAAGGGTCACCCCTTTTTTCATTGTCCATTGCCATGTGGGTCGAAAACCGCGGTATGGGCACGAAGCACTTGCATGCGAAAGTTTTTGATTTTTCTCAAAAAAAAGCTTTACAGGTGCGTATCGGATCACTAATATGCGCACCACACGACAGGCACATAGCTCAGTTGGTTAGAGCACCACCTTGACATGGTGGGGGTCGTTGGTTCGAGTCCAATTGTGCCTACCAAATCGAAAAAGGGCGATCAGAAATGATCGCCCTTTTTGCATTTGCGCCCGAAGCAGCGTGTAACGTTTGGTCGCGGTTCGGGCATACCCCGGCGTGCTAGAATCCGCCCCTTCGAATCTGGAGGTACACGCGTGCGCAAACTGGCTGTGGTAATGGCAGTGCTCGCCCTGGCGGGCTGTGAGAACGAGGTCGAAGGCGTGCACAAGCAGGTGGCCGAACACCTGAACAACCCCAAGACCGCCAAGTTCGGCAACGTGCGGATCGACACCCAGGGCACCATCTGCGGTCAGGTCCGCGGCAAGGACGATGCCGGGCAGTACGAAGCCTACCGCAGTTATGTGGCGATCAAGCGCGACGGCCAGTACGACATCATCGTTGACGATACCGGCAATAACCTGCGTATCCGCGAGCTTTGCGGCGGCGCCGACCTGCAGCGGCGTGCCGAGGCCCTGGCAGACCAGCCGGCGCCCCAGGGTTGGGATGTGGAAGTGGTGCAGGGCGCCAACATGGGTGCCCTCAGCGACATGACGGCGCGCCTGATCGAAAAGGGCATCCCGTCTTCGGTCGAGTACCGCGACGGCAAGCCAGTGGTGCTGCTGGGGCCGTTCCCCACCCGCGAAGAGGCGCAAGCGCGCAGGGACGAAGTGATGGCCAAGCTGGGTACCGATTCGGTGGTCATCCAGCACGGCGCATCACGCTAGGGTCTGTTTTCAACGCAGCATGAACAAGTATCAAGGCTTTTCCTGCAGAGTCTAAGCCTGGGCGGAGGCGGCGCAGCAAAGGCTTGTGTCAGGCGCCGTTCACACAAGTTTGGCTATGCTTGGGTGGGTAGCGGCCAAACGGGGAGGACCTCATGTCTACACTGGAGCGTGCCATTGCCGTGGCCGCCAGGGCGCATGAAGGGCAATACGATAAGGGTGGGGCGGCTTATATCCTCCACCCGTTACGCGTGATGATGCGGGTTACCACACCTGAACAGCGGATTGTGGCGGTGCTTCACGATGTGATCGAAGACACCCCGCTGACCCTGTCTGACCTGGCGCGCGAGGGCTTCGCGCTGAAAATCCTGGCCGCGTTGCTGGCGCTTAGCCGCCGCGAGGGCGAGCCTTACCAGGATTTCGTGGTGCGCCTGGGTGATGACCCGTTGGCGCGCACCGTCAAGCTGGCCGATCTGGCCGACAACAGTGACCTCTCGCGCATCCCCTGCCCGGGCCCCGCCGACCTGGCGCGGCTGGCCCGTTACCGGGAGGCCAGCGCCTATTTACAAGCGCTGGCTTAAGGGTCAACCGCACGCCTTGAGGTTGACCGGCCCCACGAATGCGTTTCCCCGCCCCATCACGCAGGCGACCTGTTGGTTGCGTTGCCGCTCCCAGGCTTGCGGCGGGTAGGTCTTGTTCCAGGCTTCGAACAGCTGGCGGTCCTGTTTGGACAGGCGCAGGTTGTACTGCTTGCTCATGTAGAAGTAGGTGCGGGCGATCATGCCGCGGATCGATGGGCGCGGCATCACTTTCCTGGCCTTGAAATCGACCTGGGTCAGGCAGCGGCCATACTGGCCACGTTGCTCCGGCAGCCAGCCGAAACTGAAGTTGCTGCGGTCGCCGTTGACCTCACCGATGCTTGGCACCAGGTTGTGCAGGTCGGCTTCGGCGCGCTGGTACACTTCGTCATGCTGCGAGCACTGCTTGCGCCCGCCACTCTGCCAGCATTGGCGCTGATGGCCGATCTGCCAGGCGGGTACGATGTGTTCCCATTCGATGCGCGAGGCGCGCCGGGCATTCTTGCGCGGGGTATAGCCGCAGGACGCCAAGTCGACCTTGTTGCCCTTGTATTTGCACCCGCAATAGAACTCGGTCGATTGCGGTGCATAGAGCTTCCAGGCGACCTTCTTGGCCTCCTGGAAGGTACGCGGGGCGTCGGCCTGGGCAAGTGGCGTGGTCAGTAACAGGCAAGCGGCTGCGAAAAGCGAAACTCTCATGCGCAGTCAGTCTTCCTTTGGTACGGTCCAGAAAATCTGCACGCCGCCATCGTCGCGGTGGGCGAGGGTGACGTTGTCGTTCTCGGCGATCTCCTGAAGCAGAGTTTCCCAGTCATCCGGGCTTTCCTGTTCCAGGCGGAAGATCAGCGCCGCGCGGCTGCGCTGGGCGGTTGGGCTGTTGATGATCTTCTGGATGCGTACACCCAGCTGTTCATAGCTGCTCGGGGTGGCGGAGGCGGTGCTGGACACAGGAATTCCCTTGTTTTTGCTGTATGCACGTACAGTATTTCACTGTAAGTAATTTCGCAACTGCTTGTCAGGAGAAATCCAGGGTTGGCCTGTAAACCATGAGGCCGGTCAGAAAGGTAAGCGATGTCGCCGGTTTGTACCCTCAGTATCTGTGCGGTTCAGGAGAGGGCAGTGAGGCCCTCAGAGCCGGAGAGCCGGCTCTGAGGGAGGAGCACTCAGTACTCCCAGAAGATGCGCTGCAGCTCCTTGCTGTCCTGGGTCTTGGTCATTGCCACCATCGCCAGGATCCGCGCCTTCTGCGGGTTCAGGTCGTGAGCCACGACCCAGTCGTTCTTGTCATCCGGCTGTTCGGCGTTACGCAGTACGAAACCACCCTGGTTGACATGCGACGAGCGGATGATCTGCACGCCGTTCTTGCGCAGTTCCTGCAGCGCCGGGACAACTCGCGACGATACCGAACCGTTGCCGGTACCGGCATGGATCAGCGCCTTGGCGCCGTTCTGTGCCAGGGCCTTGTAGGCGGTGTCGGTGACGTTGCCATAGCCATAGGCAATGTCCACCTGTGGCAGGCTGCTGATCTGCTTGATATCGAACTCGGAATTGACCGTATGGCGCTTGGCCGGCAGGCGGAACCAGTACGATTTGCCTTCCACTACCATGCCCATCGGGCCCCAGGTGCTCTTGAAGGCTTCAGTCTTGATGTTGACCGTCTTGCTCACGTCGCGGCCGGACTGGATCTCGTCGTTCATGGTCACCAGCACGCCCTTGCCGCGCGACTGCTTGTCGCTGGCTACGGCCACGGCGTTGTACAGGTTGAGCATGCCGTCGGCGGACATGGCGGTACCCGGGCGCATCGAGCCGACCACCACGATTGGCTTGTCGGTCTTCTCTACCAGGTTGAGGAAGTAGGCGGTTTCTTCGAGAGTGTCGGTGCCGTGGGTGATGACGATACCGTCGACGTCCTTGCTTTCGGCCAGCTCGGCGACGCGCTTGCCCAGTTTCAGCAGGTCGTCATTGCTGATGCTCTCGGAGGCGATCTGCATGACTTGTTCGCCGCGTACGTTGGCGATGTCGGCCAGTTCCGGCACGCCGGCGATGAGCTTGTCGACGCCCAGCTTGGCAGCCTGGTAAGTGGCGCTGTTGGCAGCGCTGGCGCCGGCGCCGGCAATGGTGCCGCCGGTGGCGAGGATGACCACGTTGGCCAGCTTCTGTTGGGTTTCGGCTTCTTTGGCCGAGGCACTGGTTGGCAGGATCAGCAGCAGGGCGAGTGCGCTGGGGGCGAAGGTTTTCAGTGCGGCATTCATCGTTATTGTTCTCGCTTCCTAGTGAGTTAGTTATTGAGTCGCGCGGGGCTACAGGCATTTTTCGTACCAAGGCGCCACGTGCGCCAGGGTCGGGACGGCCGTGCGTTGCAATGGGCTGTGTAGCAGCCCCGCCAATGCGCGGTGTTGCACCGGGTCGGGGGCGCCGCGCGACGCATTCGTGACGCGAGACCGCACCTGAAAAAAGGGGGGGCTGCATTCGCAATTCCGAACAAAAAAAGGTAAAGGTGTTCGGTTTTTCGGAAAATCTGCATAATCGGTCCCAGCAGCACTCTGGCCTCCGATAGCCAAACGGATTTGACAAACAACGGTCCTGTTACCATAGTTGGTCAACGCAAACGTTTGCGATCCGATAAAAAACACAAGATTCGGAGTCATCGTCCATGAAGCTGCCGTTCCCCGGTCGTCTGCTGGCCTTCGCTGTCATTTCCTCGCTTAGCCTCGTCTTGCCATTGTCTGCTGCTCACGCCGAAGACAAGCCCAAGGTCGCCCTTGTCATGAAGTCGCTGGCCAACGAGTTCTTCCGCACCATGGAAGACGGCGCCAAGGATTACCAGAAAACCCACGCCGACGAGTTCGACCTGATCGCCAACGGCATCAAGAACGAAACCGACACTGGCGAGCAGATCCGCATCGTCGAGCAGATGGTCAATGCCGGCGCCAAGGCCCTGGTCATTGCGCCGGCTGACTCGAAGGCACTTGTGTCGGCGGTGAAGAAGGCCATGGACCAGGGCGTGGTGGTGATCAATATCGACAATCGTCTTGACCCTGATCTGCTCAAGAGCAAAGGCATCAGCGTTCCCTTCGTCGGCCCCGACAACCGCAAGGGCGCGCGTCTGGTTGGCGATTACCTGGCCAGCCAGAAACTCAAGGCCGGCGACCAGGTGGGTATTATCGAAGGGGTGCCGACCACCACCAATGCCCAGCAGCGCACCGCCGGCTTCAAGGACGCCATGAATGCCGCGCAGATGAACATCGTCTCGGTACAAAGCGGCAATTGGGAGATCGACAAAGGCAACGCCGTCGCTGCCTCCATGCTCAACGAATACCCCGACCTGAAGGCCTTGCTGGCTGGCAACGACAGCATGGCGCTGGGCGCTGTGTCCGCCGTGCGTGCCGCTGGCAAGACAGGCCAGGTGCAAGTGGTGGGCTATGACAACATCAATGCCATCAAGCCAATGCTTGCAGACGGTCGCGTGCTTGCCACCCTCGACCAGGCCGCCAGCCAGCAGGCGGTGTACGGCATTCAGGCGGCGCTGAAAATGGTCAAGGGCGAAAAACCTGATGTGGATGCCGACAACGTCATCCAGACCCCGGTCGAACTCATCACCAAGAAGCCCTGATGCTGCCAGGAGAATCGGCCATGCCTGCATCGGCCAATGAAGTGGTGCTTGCCGCCAGCGGCCTGGGCAAGACCTATGCCCAGCCCGTGCTCGGCGAGGTCAGCCTGAACCTGCGCGCCGGTGAAGTGCTGGCCCTGACCGGCGAGAACGGCGCTGGCAAGAGCACGTTGTCCAAGCTCATCAGTGGCCTGGAGGTGCCCACCACCGGGCACATGACCTACCGCGGCCAGGCCTACGCGCCCGGCAGTCGCGGCGAGGCCGAACGCCTTGGGGTGCGCATGGTCATGCAGGAGTTGAACCTGCTGCCGACGCTGACCGTGGCGGAAAACCTGTTTCTCGACAACCTGCCCAGCCGTTTCGGCTGGATCAGCCACAAGCGCCTGCGCCAACTGGCAATGGCCGCCATGGCCCGGGTCGGGCTCGACGCCATCGACCCGGACACCCCTGTCGGCGAACTGGGCATCGGCCATCAGCAAATGGTCGAGATTGCCCGCAACCTGATCGGTGACTGCCATGTACTGATCCTGGACGAGCCCACAGCCATGCTCACTGCGCGCGAGGTGGAGTTGCTGTTCACCCAGATCGAGCGCCTGCGTGCGCGTGGCGTGGCCATTGTTTATATCTCGCATCGCCTGGAAGAGTTGCAGCGCGTGGCGCAACGCATCGTTGTGCTACGCGATGGCAAGCTGGTGTGCGACGAGCCGATCCAGCGCTACAGCAGCGCCGAACTGGTCAACCTGATGGTCGGCCGCGAGCTGGGCGAGCATATCGACCTGGGCCGGCGGCAGATGGGGGCACCGCTGCTCAAGGTCGACAAGTTGTGCCGCGGCGACAAAGTGCGCGAGGTGTCGTTCGAAGTCAGGGCAGGGGAGATTTTTGGCATCTCCGGCCTGATCGGCGCCGGTCGTACCGAGCTGCTGCGCCTGATCTACGGTGCCGATCGCGCGGACAGCGGCGGTATCGCGCTGGGCCAGCCGCCGCAGGCGGTAAACATCGACTCGCCCAAGGCTGCAGTGCGGGCCGGTATCGCGCTGATAACCGAAGACCGCAAGGGCGAGGGCCTGCTGTTGACGCAGTCGATCAGCGCCAACATTGCGTTGGGCAACCTGGGCGCGGTATCGCGCGCCGGTGTGCTCGATGGCGAGGCGGAAAAGGCCTTGGCCGAACGCCAGATCCAGGCCATGCGCATTCGCAGTGCTGGCGCGCAGCAAGTGGTGGGTGAGCTGTCTGGCGGTAACCAGCAGAAGGTGGTGATTGGCCGCTGGCTGGAGCGCGATTGCCAGGTGCTGCTGTTCGACGAACCCACGCGTGGCATCGATGTGGGCGCCAAGTTCGACATCTATGGCCTGTTGGCCGAGCTGGCGCGTCAAGGCAAGGCCTTGGTGGTGGTGTCCAGTGACCTGCGCGAACTGATGCTGATTTGCGATCGCATCGCCGTGCTGTCCGCCGGCCGCCTGATCGACACCTTCGCGCGTGATCATTGGAGCCAGGACCAGTTGCTTGCCGCCGCCTTCGCCGGTTATCAGAAACGTGACGCGCTGCTGCATGATGCAGCCCCCAGGATGGATGCATGAAAACCACCCCGCTAAACAACCCGGGCGCCGCCCCCGTGCGCCGCAGCGGTACGTACTTTGGCCTGGGCACCTACCTGGGCCTGGCTGGCGCCTTGCTGGCGATGATTGTGCTGTTCTCGTTCCTCAGCAGCCACTTCTGGTCGTATGGCACCTTCAGCACGCTGGCCAACCAGATCCCGGACCTGATGGTGCTGGCGGTGGGCATGACCTTCGTGCTGATCATCGGCGGCATCGACCTGTCGGTGGGTTCGGTGCTGGCGCTGGCCGCCTCGACGGTGAGCGTGGCGATACTCGGCTGGGGCTGGGGCGTGCTGCCCTCGGCGCTGCTGGGCATGGCCGTGGCCGCGCTGGCCGGCAGCATTACCGGTAGCGTCACCGTGGCCTGGCGCATCCCGTCGTTCATCGTTTCGCTTGGTGTGCTGGAGATGGCCCGTGGCCTGGCCTACCAGTTCACCGACTCGCGCACCGCCTATATCGGCGATGCCTATGCCTGGTTCTCCAACCCGGTCGCCTTTGGTGTTTCGCCAGCGTTCATCATCGCCTTGTTGGTGATCGTGCTCGCCCAGTTGGTCCTGACGCGCACGGTATTCGGTCGTTACCTGATCGGTATCGGCACCAATGAAGAGGCCGTGCGCCTGGCCGGTATCGATCCGCGCCCCTACAAAGTGCTGGTGTTCGCCCTGATGGGCCTGCTCGCCGGCCTGGCCGCGCTGTTCCAGATCTCGCGGCTGGAAGCGGCCGACCCCAATGCCGGCTCTGGCCTGGAGCTGCAGGTCATTGCCGCCGTCGTGATCGGCGGCACCAGCCTGATGGGTGGGCGTGGCTCGGTCATCAGCACCTTCTTTGGCGTACTGATCATTTCCGTATTGGCCGCCGGGCTGGCGCAGATCGGCGCCAGCGAGCCGACCAAACGTATCATCACCGGGGCGGTGATCGTCATCGCCGTGGTGCTCGACACTTACCGTAGCCGGCGCGCGGGCCGGCGGAACTGACAACATGGCAACCATCAAAGACGTCGCGGCACTGGCGGGTATTTCTTATACCACTGTGTCCCATGTACTCAACAAGACCCGTCCGGTCAGCGAGCAGGTGCGGCTGAAAGTGGAAGCCGCCATCATCGAACTGGATTACGTGCCCAGTGCGGTGGCGCGCTCGCTGAAGGCGCGCAGCACGGCCACCATCGGGCTGTTGGTGCCCAACAGCGTCAACCCGTACTTTGCCGAGCTGGCGCGGGGTATCGAAGACGCCTGCGAGCGCAACGGCTATTGCGTGATTCTGTGCAACTCCGACGACAACCCGCAGAAGCAGCGCAGCTACCTGCGCGTGCTGCTGGAAAAACGCATCGACGGGCTGGTAGTGGCCTCGGTGGGCCAGGACGACGACCTGCTGCAAAGCCTGGCCAGTGTGCGCACGCCAATGGTCATCGTCGACCGTGAGCTGGAAGGCGTCGATGCCGACCTGGTGCGTATTGACCACGAGCAGGGGGCGTACCTGGCCACCCGGCATTTGCTGGAACTTGGCCATCGCGACGTCGCCTATATCGGCGGTCCCGCCGAAACCGGGGTTACCCAGCTGCGCCTGAGCGGCTTCCGCCGTGCCATGGCCGAAGCGGGAGCGCCTGTGCCGGGCAGCCGTGTACTGCACTGCGACTTCACCAGCCCGGGTGGCCATGCGGCGGCGGCGCAGGTGCTGGAAGGCAAGCGGCCCTCGGCGATTTTTGCCGGCAACGACATGATCGGCTTTGGTGTGCTGCGGGCTGCAGCCGAACGCAATATCAGCGTACCCGGCGAGCTGTCGGTGATCGGCTTCGACGACATCGAGCTCAGCCGCTACGTGTACCCGCCACTGACCACGGTGGGCCAGTCGATCCGCGAGCTGGGCGAAAGCGCTGCCTCGTTGCTGCTGACGCGTATCGCTACGCCCCGGCAAGGCGCAGCGGAGCAGCGCATTGTCGCCCCGCGTATCGTCTTGCGTGAGTCCACCGGGCCGCGCCCGGACCTGTTCAATGATTACCGCTAACGCTAAGGAAACGTCATGAATGCCAAGGTTGTGGTGGTCGGCAGCCTCAATATGGACCTGGTGGCTCGCGCCCAGCGCCTGCCTCGGGCCGGCGAAACACTCCCCGGCGATAGCTTTTTCACGGTACCGGGCGGCAAGGGTGCCAACCAGGCCGTGGCGGCTGCGCGGCTGGGCGGCAGCGTGGCGATGATCGGCAATGTTGGGGATGATGATTACGGTCGGCAACTGCACCGGGCCTTGTATGTCGAGGGGATCGACTGTCAGGGCGTCAGCACCTGCCCAGGTGTGTCCAGCGGTGTGGCGCTGATCACGGTGGATGCTGCCAGCCAGAACTGTATTGTCATCATTCCCGGCGCCAACGGCCTGCTGACGCCGCAGTCGGTGCGGCGCTTCGATGCGTTACTGCAGGCTGCCGAGGTAATCATCTGCCAGTTGGAAGTGCCAGCCAGCACCGTGGCCTGGACACTGGCCAGAGGGCACGAACTGGGCAAGCAGGTGATCCTGAACCCAGCACCCGCTACCGGCCCCTTGCCAGCGGAGTGGTTTGCGCATATCGATTACCTTACCCCTAACGAAAGCGAGGCCGAAGCCTTGACCGGTGTGGCGGTGACCGACCAGGACAGTGCCCGGCGCGCAGGCGAGCGCTTGCTGCAGCTGGGGGCAGGCAAAGTGATCATCACCTTGGGTGCGCAAGGTGCCTTGCTGGTCGCTGGCCAAGGCCATCAGCACTATCCGGCGCCGCACGTGCAACCGCTGGACACCACCGCTGCCGGCGATACCTTCATTGGTGGCTTTGCTGCCGGCCTGGTACGTGGGCTGGGGGAGGGTGAGGCGATCATCTTTGGCCAGCGTGCCGCAGCATTGTCGGTTACCCGTGCCGGTGCCCAACCGTCCATTCCCTACCTGGCGGAGCTGACGCCATGAAGAAAACCCCACTGTTGAACGTTGCCCTGTCACGGGTCATTGCCGGCATGGGGCATGGCGATATCCTGGTGATCGGCGATGCCGGGCTGCCGGTGCCGCCGGGGGTGGAACTTATCGACCTGGCCATTACGCCTGGCCTGCCGGACTTCGCCAGCGTGCTGCGGGTGGTGCTGAGCGAATTGCAGGTTGAGCGGCACGTGCTGGCTGAAGAAATGCAGAAAGTGGTGCCACCCGCGCTGGTCGAAATCGAGCGACTGAAGGGCAAGCTGGGCAAGCGCGAATGGCTGGCCCATGAGGATTTCAAAGTGCTGTCGCGCAGTGCCCGTGCGGTGGTGCGTACAGGCGAGTGCCAGCCCTACAGCAACATTGCCCTCATCTCCGGCGTCACCTTCTAGCCGCTTCCACAGAGGACGCCGGGCTGTGTAACCGCATGATTCATAGGCAACAGGAGTGCCACCCATGCTCAAGTCCCTGCTACAAGGAGTCGTCTTCATGGCCACAGCCTCGACCCTCCAGGCCGCCCCCATCGACCTGATCATCGACACCGATCCCGGCGCCGACGATGTGGTGGGGCTGTTTCTGGCCATGGCTTCGCCCAACGAACTCAGTATCCGCGCCATCACTACCGTGGCCGGCAACGTGCGCCTGGACAAGACCTCGCGCAATGCCCGCCTGGCCCGCGAATGGGCGGGGCGCGAAGACATCCCGGTGTACGCCGGTGCCGGCCGCCCATTGGTGCGCACGCCGATCTATGCCGCCGATGTTCATGGTGAAGAAGGCCTCACCGGTGTCCAGGTACACGAGCCGAAAGCGCCCTTGGCCCAGGGCAATGCCGTGCAATACCTGGTCGATACCCTCGGCGCAGCCAAACCGCACAGCATCACCGTCGCCATGCTCGGCCCGCAGACCAACCTGGCCCTGGCGCTGATCCAGCGCCCGAGCATCGTCAAAGGCATCAAAGAGGTGGTGGTCATGGGGGGAGCGCATTTCAACGGCGGTAACATCACCCCGGTGGCGGAGTTCAACCTCTACGCCGACCCGCACGCCGCCGAAGTGGTGCTGGCCAGCGGCGTGCCGCTGACCTACCTGCCGCTGGACGTCACCCACAAGCTGCTGACCAGCAGCGCCCGCCTGACGCAACTGACAGCCGTGAACAACCAGGCCAGCAAGCGCGTGGTGGACATCCTCAATGCCTACATCACCCACGACATGGACCTGTACGGCATGCCCGGAGGCCCTGTGCATGACGCCAGTGTCATCGCCTACCTGTTAAAGCCCGAGCTGTTCAGTGGCCGGCGCATCCACATGAGCATCGACAGCCGCGAAGGGCCCACTTTCGGCCAGACAATTGCGGACTGGTACGGCGTGCTCAAGCAGCCAGCGAATGTGCTGTGGGTGGAGCAGGGGGATGCCCAGGGGCTGTTCGACCTGCTCAGTGCCCGCCTGGCGCGATTGGAATAGCCGCGTGCGGCGCGTAGCGCTCGAACACCTGGTCGATGAAGCTGCGTGCCGCCTCGGCGCCGTTATCGCGCACCAACAGGTCGATGGCGATCAACAGCAACTCTTCCGGTGTGCCAGGGCTGTACGCGCTCTGGCCCTCGGCCCATTTGACCTTGATATCGGCATCGATGCTGTGGGTGCTCATGAAAAGCTCTCGCTGGGGGCCCGGAACGAAGGAGGAACACCTGACCCTGGTGTTCGATGGAGGCGGGATGCGCTCCACTTCTTGCAGCAAATCATGGCTTTGCGCCGGTGACCGTGCGAGCTAAGCATATGGCAAACACAGCACGTTGTGCAAAATCCGGTCACGATTGCTTTTCGCCTCCCTGCTACAGTTCAGGCAGACTTGACAGGTTTTGCAACAAATGATGAGCGGAGCTGTCGGATCAGGCAGTTCCCGGACCGATTTAGGAGGCTTCATGTTCCGTACCCGTGCTTACCTGGCAACTTTGGCTGTGGCTGCTGTCCTGGCGGGTTGCAGCACTGGTGGCAACGCTGATGGTGGGGCTGCGCCGGCCGCCCCAGCTGGCAACGATGGCCGCTGCCAGGCCAGCGGTGCCGACTTTGCCATTGGCAAACAGGCCAGTGCCGAACTGCTGGAGCAGGCACGCAAGGCCAGCGGCTCGCAGATGGCGCGCATTCTCAAGCCGCGCGATGTGGTCACCCTGGAGTACCGCTCAGAGCGCCTGAACCTGAACGTGGACGAGCAGGGCAGGGTAACCCGCGTCAACTGCGGTTGATGCACGCGGGGGCAACTGCCTTGCGCAAAATGTGAAAAGCCTGCGCAGTCGCCTGTAGGGGCGGGTTCACCCGCGAACACGAGCGAAGCCCGTGCCATTCACCCTAAAGTCTGTTTCGCAGGCAATCCCGCCCCACTCAGATGATGCAATCACCCATAAAAAAACCCGCCACAAGGGCGGGTTTTTTTACAGCTATCCGAATTACTCCGGACGAACCTGTGCAGCCTGCATGCCCTTCTGGCCGCGCTCGGCGACGAAGGAAACAGTCTGGCCTTCTTTCAGGCTCTTGAAGCCGTCAGATTCGATGGCTTTGAAGTGTACGAACAGGTCGTCGCCGCCGCCTGCTGGGGTGATGAAGCCGTAGCCTTTCTCATCATTGAACCATTTGACGGTGCCTTGTTGGCGATTGGACATGGGTGAATCTCCAGAACATTTAGTTTTTTCATTGGTGCAATGCGGCCGAGGCTACGGAGCACGGGATACATCATAGTCTAATTCTGCGCATCTAGCGCCTTTTACCTTCGCAGGATATTGATCCAGCTCAAAGAATGGCTGGTCGTCGCTGGCTTTAAGGTTTCAGCTCTTCGGTGCGCAGGCCTGTTTTACCACCATCTGCGCCCTCTGCATCAGCTTGGCGTCAACGCCGTCTTTGCTGTCGAGGTCGGCAATCTCGGCGTCGGTAAAGTTCTTTTTGATGGCTTGCGCGCCACAGTCGCAGTGCTTTTTCGCGGTGGCAGCGTCAACGCCCTGGCCGCTGGCCACTTGCGTGCACTGGGTCATGTAGCC
Organism: Pseudomonas sp. yb_5; assembly: GCF_043103865.1. Taxonomy (NCBI): domain Bacteria; kingdom Pseudomonadati; phylum Pseudomonadota; class Gammaproteobacteria; order Pseudomonadales; family Pseudomonadaceae; genus Pseudomonas; species Pseudomonas sp. yb_5. The sequence continues at coordinate 67,218 of NZ_JBICKE010000051.1, read as the reverse complement.
GGCCTCCTTCCCGGGGGGGAAGTTGCCGGCGTTCGCAGCCACGGGCAGCAGCAGGGCGCCAGCGGCCGCCAGGGCCAGAAGAGACGGAACTCGCATCACCAGTTACTCCTTGGGTTAAGGTCTCATCAAGAGTAGGTTGCTTCCCAAAGTCTGAGCGGTATTTTTCCGCGTTAGTTCACCGCTGCGGTGCAATTTCCAAATATTTCTGCCTGGGGTGCAACCCCCGTGCTAGCATGCTCGGCTTGCGGTCGCGCTGTTGCCGGCTGCAGCTATCTTTTTTCTTTCCAGTCACTCTGGTTCGTCCCTGACAAGCCGAAAGGCTTCTGCCACTGTGGGGCAGGCTTCCTTTTACCGGAAGGCAGGTCGGATCTTGTACTGGCTCATCCCAACCCACGTGACCTTTGGTAGGGGTCACCACTAGGAGAGGAGGCGCCATGCCCGTTATTACTCTTCCCGATGGCAGTCAACGTTCGTTCGATCACGCCGTATCCGTAGCCGAAGTAGCCGCTTCCATCGGCGCTGGCCTGGCCAAGGCCACCGTTGCCGGCAAGGTCGACGGCAAGCTGGTCGATGCGTGTGACCTGATCAGCAACGACGCCACCCTGCAGATCATCACCCCTAAAGATGAAGAGGGACTGGAGATCATCCGTCACTCGTGCGCCCACTTGGTTGGCCACGCCGTGAAGCAGCTGTACCCGACCGCCAGGATGGTGATCGGCCCGGTCATTGACGAAGGCTTCTATTACGACATCGCCTACGAGCGCCCCTTCACCCCAGAAGACATGGCCGCCATCGAAAAGCGCATGATGGAGCTGATCGAAAAAGACTACGACGTGGTCAAGAAAATGACCCCGCGCGCCGAAGTCATCGATGTGTTCAAGGCCCGTGGTGAAGACTACAAACTGCGTCTGGTCGAAGATATGCCGGATGAACAGGCCATGGGTCTGTACTACCACGAAGAATACGTCGACATGTGCCGTGGCCCGCATGTTCCGAACACCCGCTTCCTCAAGGCATTCAAGCTGACCAAGCTGTCCGGCGCCTACTGGCGTGGCGATGCCAAGAACGAGCAACTGCAGCGCGTGTACGGCACGGCCTGGGCTGACAAAAAGCAGCTGGCTGCGTACATCCAGCGCATCGAAGAAGCCGAAAAACGCGATCACCGCAAGATCGGCAAGCAGCTCGACCTGTTCCACCTGCAGGAAGAAGCCCCGGGCATGGTGTTCTGGCACGCCAACGGCTGGACCGTCTACCAGGTACTCGAGCAGTACATGCGTGGCGTGCAGCGCGAAAACGGCTACCAGGAAATCAAGACCCCGCAGGTTGTCGACCGCATCCTGTGGGAGCGTTCCGGCCACTGGTCCAACTATGCCGAAAACATGTTCACCACTTCGTCGGAAAGCCGTGACTACGCGGTAAAGCCGATGAACTGCCCGTGCCACGTGCAGGTGTTCAACCAGGGCCTGAAAAGCTACCGCGACCTGCCGCTGCGTCTGGCCGAGTTCGGTGCCTGCCACCGTAACGAGCCGTCCGGCGCACTGCACGGCATCATGCGCGTGCGTGGCTTCGTACAGGACGATGCGCACATTTTCTGCACCGAAGATCAGGTGAAGAAAGAAGCCGCCGACTTCATCAAGCTGACCCTGGACGTGTACAAGGACTTCGGTTTCAGCGACATCGCCATGAAACTGTCCACTCGTCCGGCCAAGCGTGTCGGTTCCGAAGAGTTGTGGGACCGTGCTGAAACTGCGCTGGCCGACGCCCTGAACGAATCCGGCCTCGAGTGGGAGTACCAGCCAGGCGAGGGCGCCTTCTACGGCCCGAAAATCGAGTTCACCCTGCGCGACTGCCTCGGCCGTAACTGGCAGTGCGGTACCCTGCAGTACGACCCGAACCTGCCAGAGCGTCTGGATGCCAGCTATATTGCCGAAGATAACAGCCGAGTACGCCCGGTCATGCTGCACCGCGCCATCCTCGGTTCGTTCGAGCGCTTCATCGGCATGCTGATCGAGCACTACGCTGGCGTGTTCCCGGCGTGGCTGGCCCCAACCCAGGCGGTGATCATGAATATCACCGACAAACAGGCCGATTTTGCCCTCGAGGTTGAGAAATCTCTGAACGGAAGCGGTTTCCGTGCCAAGTCGGACTTGAGAAATGAGAAGATCGGCTTTAAAATCCGCGAGCATACTTTGCTCAAGGTCCCGTACCTTTTGGTTATAGGGGACCGCGAAGTCGAAACGCAAACCGTCGCTGTGCGTACTCGCGAAGGTGCAGACCTGGGCTCCATGCCCGTCGCCCAATTCGCTGAGCTGCTGACACAAGCGGTTTCCCGGCGTGGTCGCCAAGAATCGGAGTAATGACTATTAAGCGTGAAATGAGAAACGATAAGCGTGCTGTACCGAAGGCCCCGATCAACGAGAATATCTCGGCCCGCGAGGTTCGGTTAATTGGCGCAGACGGCGAGCAGGTTGGCATCGTCTCGATTGATGAAGCGCTGCGTATCGCTGATGAAGCGAAGCTGGACCTGGTAGAAATCTCTGCAGACGCGGTACCGCCCGTCTGCAAGGTCATGGACTACGGCAAGCACCTCTTCGAGAAGAAGAAGCAGGCTAACGAAGCCAAGAAAAACCAGAAGCAGATCCAGATCAAAGAAATCAAGTTTCGTCCAGGGACGGAGGATGGGGATTACCAGGTAAAACTACGCAACCTGGTACGTTTCCTTACCGATGGGGACAAGGCCAAGATCTCTCTGAGATTCCGTGGTCGTGAGATGGCCCACCAGGAGCTGGGCATGGAGCTGTTGAAGCGGGTCGAAGCCGACCTCGCCGAATACGGCACCGTTGAGCAGCATCCGAAGATGGAAGGACGCCAGCTTATGATGGTCATCGCCCCCAAGAAAAAGAAGTAATCTCCCGGGCACGGCAGGCCTGATGATTATGTGTAATTTTATCGAATGCGGAGTTCCAACATGCCAAAAATGAAAACCAAGAGCGGTGCTGCGAAGCGCTTCCTGAAGACAGCTTCGGGCTTCAAGCACAAGCACGCTTTCAAGAGCCACATCCTGACCAAAATGTCGACCAAGCGTAAGCGTCAACTGCGCGGTGCAAGCTTGCTGCACCCGTCCGACGTCGCAAAAGTCGAGCGCATGCTGCGCGTTCGTTAATTCTGGTTAAGATAGAGGAAGTTACTCATGGCTCGTGTTAAGCGCGGCGTTATCGCTCGTAAGCGTCACAAAAAAATTCTGAAACTGGCTAAAGGTTACTACGGTGCACGTTCGCGCGTATTCCGTGTAGCCAAGCAAGCGGTCATCAAGGCAGGCCAATACGCCTACCGCGACCGTCGCCAGAAGAAGCGTCAGTTCCGCGCACTGTGGATCGCTCGTATCAACGCCGGTGCCCGCACCAACGGTCTGTCCTACAGCCGTCTGATTGCTGGCCTGAAAAAGGCTTCGATCGAAATCGACCGTAAGGTTCTGGCTGATCTGGCAGTGAACGAAAAAGCGGCGTTTGCTGCGATTGTCGAGAAAGCTAAAGCCGTTCTGGCTTAAGTACCCGCGACAATCACCCGGCGGTGCTAGCGCTGCCGGGCATTGAACGTCATCGATAGGGGAAGAGCCTTCAAAGCTCTTCCCCTATTTTCGTATCTGGAGTCTGTACATGGAAAACCTGGATGCGCTGGTCTCCCAAGCCCTAGAGGCCGTGGAACGCGCTGAAGACATCAACGCCCTGGAACAGATCCGGGTTAATTATCTCGGCAAGAAGGGCGAGCTGACCCAGGTGATGAAGACCCTGGGCAACCTGCCAGCCGAAGAGCGGCCGAAAGTCGGCGCGCTGATCAATGACGCCAAAGAGCGCGTCACCGTTGTGCTCAATGCCCGCAAGGCAGCCTTTGAAGAAGCGGAGCTCAGCGCTCGCCTGGCTGCCGAATGCATTGACGTCACCCTGCCAGGCCGCGGCCAGGCCACCGGTGGCCTGCACCCGATCACCCGTACACTCGAGCGCATCGAGCAGTTCTTCACCCACATTGGCTACGGCATTGCCGAAGGCCCAGAGGTGGAAGACGACTACCACAACTTCGAAGCGCTCAACATCCCTGGCCACCACCCGGCGCGGGCGATGCACGACACCTTCTACTTCAATGCCAACATGCTGCTGCGTACCCACACCTCGCCGGTGCAGGTGCGGACCATGGAGTCCACCCAGCCGCCCATCCGCATTGTGTGCCCGGGCCGCGTATACCGCTGCGACTCGGATATCACCCACTCGCCGATGTTCCACCAGGTCGAAGGCCTGCTGGTCGATCGCGATATCAACTTCGCCGACCTCAAGGGCACCATCGAAGAATTCCTGCGCGTATTCTTCGAGAAAGAACTGGCGGTCCGTTTCCGCCCATCGTTCTTCCCCTTCACCGAGCCGTCTGCAGAAGTCGACATCCAGTGCGTGATGTGTTCCGGCAACGGCTGCCGCGTGTGCAAGCAAACCGGCTGGCTGGAAGTGATGGGCTGCGGCATGGTGCACCCGAACGTGTTGCGCATGTCCGGCATCGACCCAGAAGAGTTCCAGGGCTTCGCCTTCGGCATGGGTGCCGAGCGCCTGGCCATGCTGCGTTATGGCGTCAACGATTTGCGTCTGTTCTTCGACAACGACCTGCGGTTCCTAGCCCAATTCCGCTAGGCCCAATCGACGCAACTTTCAGGAGAACAGCATGAAATTCAGTGAACAGTGGCTGCGCGGTTGGGTCAACCCGCAAGTCTCCCGTGACGAACTGGTCGCCCGCCTGTCCATGGCCGGCCTCGAAGTTGACAGCGTTACCCCCGCTGCCGGCCAGTTCAGCGGCATCGTCGTGGGCGAAATTCTCGCCACCGAGCAACACCCGGACGCCGACAAGCTGCGCGTGTGCCAGGTAAGCAGCGGCCAGGAAACCTTCCAGGTTGTGTGCGGCGCCCCTAACGCCCGCCCAGGCATCAAGATCCCGTTCGCCATGATCGGTGCCGAACTGCCAGGCGACTTCAAGATCAAGAAGGCCAAGCTGCGCGGTGTCGAGTCCTTCGGTATGCTGTGCTCGGCTGCCGAACTGCAGATCAGCGAAGAAAACGACGGCCTGCTGGAACTGGCTGCCGACGCTCCGGTTGGCGAAGACATTCGCACGTACCTGAGCCTGGATGATGCCAGCATCGAAATCGGCCTGACCCCGAACCGCGGCGACTGCCTGTCCATCGCCGGCCTGGCCCGCGACGTCAGCGCCCTGTACGACACCCCGGTCACCCGCCCGGTGGTGCCAGCCGTAGCGGCCGCCCATGACGAAGTGCGCCCGGTCGAAGTCAGCGCCCCGGCTGCCTGCCCGCGCTACCTGGGCCGCGTTATCCGTAACGTCGACCTGAGCAAGCCAACCCCACTGTGGATGGTGGAGCGCCTGCGCCGCAGCGACGTTCGCAGCATCGACGCCGCCGTCGACATCACCAACTACGTGATGCTCGAACTCGGCCAGCCGATGCACGCCTTCGACCTGGCAGAAATCAACGGCGGCATCCGCGTGCGTATGGCCGAAGAGGGCGAAAAGCTCGTCCTGCTCGACGGCCAGGAAGTTGCCCTGCGGGCCGACACCCTGGTCATCGCCGACCACACCCGCGCCTTGGCCATCGCCGGTGTCATGGGTGGCGAGCACAGCGGTGTGAACACCGAAAAAACCCGCGACCTGTTCCTGGAAAGCGCCTTCTTCGAGCCGATTTCCGTCGCCGGTAAAGCCCGTTCCTACGGCCTGCACACCGATGCCTCGCACCGCTACGAGCGCGGCGTCGACTCGCAATTGGCCCGCGAAGCCATGGAGCGCGCCACGCAGTTGCTGCTGGACATCGTTGGCGGCGAAGCCGGCCCTGTGGTCGAAGCGGTCAGCGAACAGCACCTGCCACAAGTAGCCCCGGTTACCCTGCGCGCCGAACGCATCACCCAGATGCTTGGCATGGAAATGGACCCGGCCCAGGTCGAGCAGTTGCTCAACGCCCTCGAGCTGACCACGACCAAGAGCGGGGAAGGGCAGTGGACCGTCAGCGTACCAAGCCACCGCTTCGACATCAGCCTGGAAGTGGACCTGATCGAAGAGCTGGCCCGCCTGTATGGCTACAACAACCTGCCGGTTCGTTACCCGCAAGCCCGCCTGGCCCCACAGGGTAAGCCGGAAACCCGCGGTGACCTGCCGACCCTGCGCCGCCTGCTGGTTGCCCGCGGCTACCAGGAAGCCATCACCTACAGCTTCATCGACCCGAAACTGTTCGAACTGTTCAGCCCGGGCGTAGAGCCGCTGCTGCTGGCCAACCCCATCTCCAGCGACATGGCCGCCATGCGCGCCTCGCTGTGGCCGGGCCTGGTCAAGGCACTGCAGCACAACCTGAACCGCCAGCAAGACCGCGTGCGCCTGTTCGAGAGCGGCCTGCGCTTCGTCGGCCAGCTGGGTGACCTGCAGCAGCAGCCAATGATTGCCGGCGTCGTCACCGGCAGCCGCCTGCCAGAAGGCTGGGCCAACGGCCGCGACGGCGTCGACTTCTTCGACGTCAAAGCCGACGTGGAAGCCCTGCTGGGTTACTCCGGCGCCCTGAGCGACTTCACCTTCAGCGCCGGCAAACACCCAGCCCTGCACCCGGGCCAGACCGCGGTCATCGAGCGCGACGGCAAGCTGGTCGGCTACCTCGGCGCCATCCACCCAGAGCTGGCCAAAGCCCTGGGCCTTGACCGCCCGGTGTTCCTGTTCGAGCTGGTGCTGGGCGACGTGGTCGAAGGCCGCCTGCCGAAATTCAGCGAACTGTCCAAGTTCCCGGAAACCCGTCGTGACCTGGCTTTGATCGCAGGACGTGATGTAGCTTCTAGCGCGGTGCTTGAATTAATTCGTGACAATGCAGGCGAATGGCTCACAGACCTCAGGCTGTTTGATGTGTACCAAGGTAAAGGCATTGATCCTGATAGAAAAAGCCTTGCCGTCGGCTTGACCTGGCAGCATCCATCGCGCACTCTTAACGACGATGAGGTGAACACTACCCTGCAAAACATCCTCACCTCGCTCGAACAAAGGTTGAACACCACGTTAAGGAAATAACGGCATGGGTGCTCTGACGAAAGCTGAGATGGCCGAAAGGCTGTACGAGGAGCTGGGGCTTAACAAGCGTGAGGCCAAGGAGCTGGTCGAGCTGTTTTTCGAAGAAATTCGGCACGCACTTGAAGAGAACGAGCAGGTCAAGCTGTCCGGTTTCGGCAACTTCGACCTTCGCGACAAACGCCAGCGGCCGGGCCGTAACCCCAAGACTGGGGAAGAGATCCCGATCACCGCACGGCGCGTCGTCACCTTTCGTCCAGGGCAGAAGTTGAAGGCCCGGGTTGAGGCCTATGCTGGAACCAAGCCATAACGACGAACTGCCCCCCATACCGGGCAAACGCTACTTCACCATTGGTGAAGTGAGCGAGTTGTGTGCCGTAAAGCCACACGTGCTGCGGTATTGGGAGCAGGAGTTCGACCAGCTGAACCCTGTGAAGCGGCGGGGGAACCGGCGGTATTACCAGCGCCAGGATGTGCTGATGATCCGCCAGATTCGTGCGCTGCTGTATGATCAGGGGTTCACCATTGGCGGGGCTCGGTTGAGGCTCTCCAGTGATGAGGCTAAGGATGAATCCAGCCAGTACAAGCAACTGATTCGGCAGATGATTGTTGAGTTGGAGGATGTGTTGGTGGTGTTGAAGAAGTAAGCCGGGTTTCTGATGAATGGAAAATTTTTTGAGAAAAAGCTTTCATTTATCAGAGGGTTAGGGTACATTCTTCAACGTTCTCGGCAAGATTGAGAACATGCTTCAAAGCCCAGTCGGGGCGTAGCGCAGCCCGGTAGCGCACTTGCATGGGGTGCAAGGGGTCGAGTGTTCGAATCACTCCGTCCCGACCAAAAAATCCCTAGAAAATCCAGTCACTTAGCGGTGACTGGATTTTTTTATGGGCGCTTCACGCGTAGAAGCGTAGGGACTTTTGCGAGACTTTTTTTCATCCTGCCATTCTCCTCAAAATTGTCAGGGCCGGACCGCGCGAGTCGGTGGCCGAAATCCTGTTGGCTTCATCGATCAGTTTGCCCAACTCGGCGGCTGAGTAGTGACTGGTGATGCTACCGTTCTTGTGCCCCAGCAGAGCCTTCCTGTCTTCCTCCGTTACCCCAGCTGCCCGAAGTCTTCGGCCGAAAGTGTGCTTCAGATCGTGAACGCGGATCGAAGCAAATCCAGCTGGGGCAGGGCGCATAAAACGCTCTTGGAACTTCTTCGCTGCTCTGACCCTGGCTTTCTTCCATGCCGAATCGTTCATCCGGTGAACGGGAGTGGCCTTGCCGTTTTGATCGGGTTGTCCGTAAGGAAATACCCAAACCGGATCAAGCCCACGCTGTCCCTCGATGACCGACTTGGCTACGTTGTTGAGTACAACGAGGCGCTCGTCGCCGTTCTTGACCCCGGAGCTCTCATGCCGGCCACCAAAATCCGCCGGTATGAGAAATACGCTGGTGTTGAGCTCAGGAATCGGTATCTCCCAATCCCAGCGAAGCTTCACAACCTCCTGTTCGCGTGAGCCGCTGTTGACCTTGTACAGGGCCATGCGGCGCAAATGATCAGGCAGTTCGGTGAAGAGAATCGACTGCTCTTCCCAGGACATCGGGTAGGGCATGCGTCTGGTTTTCTTCTCTTCCAGCTTGGTGATCATCGGTACTACGTCGAGCCAGGGACGCTTCTGCTCATCACGCCATTTTCGGGCGCATAGATTCAAGATGCGTATGACGCGTTCCAGGGCGATGTTCACCGTGCGGTGTGAGACGCCAGGCTTCAACTTGCCATCGCTGGTTCTGGTGCCCTTGAGTCGATCCCTTATGTAGGGAGCCAGGGTCTCATCGTCGACATGAGTCAGAGGCTGGTCGCCAATATACGGATCCAACTGCTCCAGATAGATGGCCGTGAGGCCTATCGACGGCTGATCCTTGTACTCGATCAGGTAACGCGTAGCGGCTTCCCGCCAGGTTCTGATCGTGCGGACGCCATAGATCTTCTGTTCACGGAGCTTTTCCAGCTTGTGTATCAGGTATTGCTCTGCCTCCTTCCTATCGCTTGATCCAGTGCTTTCCTGAATTCGCTGACCTCTGAAGACCTTGTCGATGTGCCAGATCCCGTTCCTTTGGTAGAGGCCGCTAATGGTTTTTCGCGCCATGGTTTTTCTCCTTGGCGCTCGCTGCGGGAGTGATCATGTCCCTTGGCACCTTCCTTTTCAATGGTGGCCCGGTCGATGTAGATGTCTGCCCAGGCATCCAGCTCTTGGCGATCAAAGCCGATGCCTTGCACTCCAATGCGGAATTCCCGCACGTAAGGCCGGACGGTTTTGTTGAATTCTGCGCGGCACATGCCGAGGTAGGCGGGGGCCGCACTGGCTCGCAGGATTCGGGGTGGGCAGGTGATCAAGCGTGCGGCTATCTGTTCAGATGATGCGGGCATGAATGTCGCCTCCTTATCGGCCCTGATCCGTGCTGCAGATGCTGTCCGCTGCTCGCTGGGCGAACAACGTGGTGGAGGGGGCTGCGGAGGGTTTGGTACAACAACCGTTTTGGCTCGGTTTGACCTGATGGATCGTGGGGTATGGCCTGACGTTGGCTGGTACGGTGATATCAGGCTTAAGGATTGATGAGTGTCTTCCGAAGACGTATCCCTGCAACCTGGTTCCAGTCCTGGTGGCCCAGTCAGTCGTGAGGAAATGTACGCAGAGGTATGGCGGCTTCCCATGACCAAGATCGCGGATCACCATCGTGTTTCCTCCAGCTTCTTGGCGCGCGTGTGCACCCGCATGAATGTTCCGCGGCCGCCGCGTGGGCACTGGGTAAAGCTGGAGAATGGAGTACCCAGTCCTCAGCCACCCCTGCCTGAGGCTGGTCCTGGTGATCTGCAGGTTTGGCGCAGGGGAGATGCTCTTGGTGCTGTTTCTCGACCGGTACCGAAGGCACCTGCACCGCGCAAAATCAAACCCGAACAGCTCCGTATATCGCGATCAAGGCAGCATCCTGTTGTCGTGGGGGCGTATGAGGTCTTTGAGCAGGGGCGAGTCATCGACCAGGGGTTCCTCAAGCCAGGTAGGCAGCGCCTGGTGGATGTCGTGGTGACCAAGCCTCAGCTTCAGCCGGCCCTGAAACTGGCGAATCAGCTGTTTCTCAAGCTGGAGGCTGCCGGCCATCGCGTGATGTTTGCACCGAGTGACCGAACCTATGCCCGGGCCTCGCTTGATGAGCATGAACACCCACCCAAGAAGCCAAGGCACCGGCATCCGGCGTTGTGGTCACCATCCAAGCCCACAGTGGTCTTCATCGGGACGGTTGCCATTGGGCTGACGTTATTTGAGATGACTGAGGAACTGGAGGCCCGCTACATCGATGGCAAGTACATCCCCACCTCCAAGATACCGTCGCAGCAGATGCACCGCTTAAGCTCAACCTGGAACTGGTCGACGCGCATGGACTTTGCGACCGGCCGCCTATGTATAAGGGCGTTTTCGCCATATCCGTGGACTGATTGGTCTCAGAGTTGGAAGGAGGCCAAGCAATGCTCGTTACGAGGCCAACTGGATGAGATCGTCCAGCAGCTAACGGACGCAGCGCCTGTAATTGCCCGATTGGTAGAGGAGGCCGAGGAGCAGGCCAGAATTCGGCAGCGGGAGTGGAAGGAGCAGATTCGCCGGCGTGAGGAGAGGGAGCGGATTCGACTGCAAAACGAGGCAAGGGAGCAGGCGAGGACTGATTTGTTGAGTGCCATCAAGCATTGGGATGACATAAAGCGGATCCAGGCTTTTTTCAGTGACGCGGAGAGCTCCGTTTCGAATCTGCCCGAAACCGAGCGATGTATTGCTATGGACAAGCTCGCCGAAGCGCGTGAGCTTGTTGGCGAGCTGGATCCGCTACAGGCGTTGCTGGAATGGAAGGGGCCTAGGGAGCGCCTATAGCAATGTTCAAGAGTTCCTTGTATGGTTTATAGAAACTAAATTTTGCTCACTATTGGTGAGTATTTTTTGATTTTTCTAAACCTTCTTCTTGCTGAGGGTTTAGAAAAGCTCTATTTTGCTCACTATGAGTGTGCAAAAATCTGAAAAACTAAACTCCTTGCTTGCAGGGCTCGGCGACAGCGACCTGGTATCCAGTAGCTGGTTGAAGGCTCATGGCTACAGCAGCAGCCTGGTAGCGCGATATATCGCGAGCGGCTGGCTGGAATCGCCTGCGCGTGGAATCTATCAACGACGAGGCGGACGTCTCACCTGGGCTGCTGTAGTGCACGCGCTGCAGGAAGGAGAGCGATTGCCGCTGCATGTTGGCGGGCGTTTTGCCTTGGCTTGGCATGGGCACGAGCACTACCTGCGGTTGGGCGAGCGTGAGAGGGTCACTCTATATGGCCCTGGAAGCCTCCCCGCCTGGGTGGAAAAGCTTCCCTTGAAGGCTGAGGTGGTGCTGTGCGGCAAAAGCCCATTCAATCTGTCGGCGTTGTCATTCAAGGCCGACATGGATGACGAAGCCCTAAGGAATCTTGGGCTCGAGTGGGTGGATGCTGATGGCGACCGCGGCCGCATCGTCGTCGCGACACCTGAGCGCGCAATCCTTGAGCAGTGTGATGGCGTGTCAGACGCATCGCTCGTTTATGAAGTGGATGCGCTGATGCAGGGTGCGGACACCCTTCGTCCTCAAAGGCTAAGCATGCTGCTGCGACATTGCACCAGCATAAAAGCCAAGCGTTTGTTCCTAGCCCTCGCAGAACGCCACCAGCACGCCTGGGTGGATCATGTCTCGTTGGACGGCGTCTATCTAGGGAAGGGAAAGCGTTGCCTGGTTCCCGGTGGTCGCTTGAACCCAACCTACCAAATAACCTTGCCGGCGGATCTTGATGAGCACCTGGGATAAGCGCTACACCGACCGAGTCCAGTTGTTGGTGGAAATTCTGCCGACCTTGGCGAAAGAAACACGATTTGCCCTCAAAGGAGGGACGGCGATCAACCTGTTCGAGCATGACTTGCCCAGGTTGTCTGTGGATATCGATCTGACTTGGTTGCCGATGCAGGACTATGCGCAGGATGCTGGTCAGATCTCCGATGCATTAGAAAGTCTGGGAAGGGCGCTTGGCTCTGCGCCATTAAGGCTACAGGTACAAACATCGGCTCCAGAGAGAGGTGGCTTCATAAACAGACTGATAGTGAGTCGTGGACGATCCCGAGTCCAAATAGAAACGACTCCGGTGATGTGCGGTTCCGTGCATCCGGTGCGGACAATGGTTGTCCAGCCGCAGGTCCAGGAGGCCTTTGGCTTTGCCTCGATCCAGGTGCTCGACTTTGCGGATCTATATGCGGGGAAAATGGCAGCAGCATTGTCGAGGCAGCATCCGCGTGACCTGTTTGATATCGGTTTGCTTCTGGCCGATCCGCGCACAGATGAGCGACTTTGGCGAACCTTCCTGATCTACATGACCTGTAGCCCGAAACCTGCCTGGGAGGTGCTGGTTCCCAATGAGCCCAAGGATTTCGAGGCGATATACCAGACTCACTTCCGTGGTATGACTGCAGCACCTGTCAGCTCAGAGATACTGCTGGAACACCGCGCCAGGCTTCTTCTGCAAATTTCGGAGTGGCTGACTCCGCAGTCGAGAGCGTTTCTGGAGTCCATCGAGATGGAAAATCCAGATTTCGACTTGATCGAGTTGCCACAGGCAGCAGAGCTACCTGCGGTAAAACGGAAACTGCAGAATCTTGCTTCACGATCAGCTGCGAAGCGGGCTTCCGACCATTCTCAGTTGCAAGCGGCCTTCGAGATGTTCAAACGTTGATAGTGTCTGCTGGCTACCCAGGCTTGGCAGTCGGCGCCGGCACTTTAAATTCCGTAAATCTGGATAAGCGGCATTAAAGTGCCTTTATTGCTCCATAAATACACGGAATCGGCAACTTAGTGCCGATTTTGCTTCGTAATATCGAGAGCCACAGTTTCCACATGGTGCATGTCAAGAATTCCTTTAGCTTGGCTCTGTTCCCCAGATTTTCTTGATTGAGACAGGAAAATCTTAAGTTTTGGCGGTTCAGCTGATTTTTTCTTAATCCATTCAGGTCAATTTCGTCCGAGTGCCTTTGGGGCGAAGGCCCGTGATCACATTTGTTACCAGCCTCTTCGGAGGCAAGGGCTTAACGGGCGGCCAGCCAAGGTAAACCGATTCGGTTGTCAGCACGTTTTACCAAGTCTCCTGAATACCCGATCCCTCACCATGAACGCCTCCAGCATGCACGGAACGAGCGTCAGGGCGTCGACCTCTTCACCGTAGGTCTGTGAGTGCAGCGCCGCGTAGCGCTTGAGGTCAGCCCTCAGGCTGGCCGGACAGGTGAAGGTCAGCTTCATGTTCTAGGTTTTCGTCAGTGGGCCGAGACGTAGTTTGGTCGTGCTCATTGCAGGCTCCCTGTTCAACGTATGCGAAATTGCACTCATCTGACTAGGCAATTGCATTGATGTTGACCACCCGCTTGCATCCGACTTGACCAGCGGGCGGCAGAGACGCGGAGGCAGAGACCGCTCCATTGCTGCCGGTAGCAATAGGCAGCAACCGGCCAAAAGCTGACAGACTTGGGCAAGATGAGTGGCCTCGCTTTGGGGTACTGAGGGCTTCAGGAAAGTGGAGCCAATTCGCTGGGATGCGGCAACCTTGGCATGGTCGGAGTGGTCGTCAGGTTATCCTTCAGTCTGCTTGCCGTCTCTAGAGCATCATCCATCCCGATACCTAGTATTTGATGGCGCTTCTGGTTTCGTACGATGATGTCGGCGTGACACCATTTAGAGGTGGGTTGATCTATCGCTCCCCTTTGCTCCTTTGTTCACGGAAGAGTTCTGCACATGACGCAGTCCCTCAAGAGCGAGGTTAAGACGCTAAGCGGCCTCGTAACACCTGATATCGTCGTAGCCAGCACCTCTGTTGCTACCTTGCTTGGCGGAGAGTTGATCCTCGGCAGCGATGGCAGCCCCATTAGCGGCCGCTTAACCATCCCCGAGTACCAGCGCCCGTATCGCTGGCAGGTCAAGCACCTGCAACGCCTACTGCTCGATCTCACCGAGTATTTTTCGCTGTCTGACGATGCAATACCTCCAGAGCACGATTTCTACTTGGGTAGCATCATCATCCATCAAGCTCGCCCACCGCGAATGCGCTCCGATGTCTTGAGCATCATCGATGGCCAGCAACGCCTAATCACCTTGGCGTTGATAGCGCATGTGCTGAAACAGCGTGATCTCGCCAAAGGCATCGAGCTGACATCTCCGGAGTCCCAGGCCCGCGCTCTGTACAACTTGCGCTGGCTTGAGCAACAGCAGTTGCCAGCGGTGGATTTCTCCAGAGTGAACATCACCTTGGTTGTCACTCGCAGTGAGGATGATGCCTACCGCTTCTTCGAGACGCAGAATACCGGTGGGGTCAGGCTGGACGGCCCGGCGATTCTGAAGGCGCATCATTTACGTGGGGTACCGCAACAGGAGCAAGACAAACAAGCGCGTCGCTGGGAGGCTTGGGGTGCGCTGGACGGTACCGTGGATGCGCTGATGAAAGCGCGCCATTGGCAACTGCTTAAGTGGCGCAGTCTCTCGAGCCATCGCCAACCGCTGCAGACACGTGAAGAGATCGTCGCGGAATTGGCTGAGCGCACTGGGCAGGGACGGGATATAGCGTACCGGACTGCTCGGGTCCACCACATAGAACAGGGCCAACACTTGCAAGTGGACAGCGGATACGCCATGCGTCAGCCGCTTAACACGGGCGTCAATGCCATTCACTACTTCGACTATTTCCATGTGCTGCGGCGCACGGTGTTGGTCCGGCGTGATGACCCGGGTCTAGCGCCCTTTCATCAGCTCTACGACCACCTAGTGGTGCAGGCTAATGGCAGTGAATTCCTGCGCAAGCTCTTTGACTGCGCAGTGTTGCTGTACGTCAGCCAGTTTGGTCGACAAGGCTTGTTAGAGGCTGCTTGCTGGCTGTTCAGGGCAATCTTCTCGCCGCGGCTGAGTAATGAGAAGGCCGTACGTGAAAGCACGGCGCAGAGTTTCGCTGAGCACAATCCAGTGTTGGACTGGATCGCCCACAGCTACACCCATGCTGAGCTAATCGAGACGTTGCAAGGCTTCAGTTACCTCATTGCAGAGAGGTTGGATGCGAACAGCGTGAAGTACCGGTTTGTACGTACGGTGCAAGCCTACTTTTCAATGAATCTGAGTGCACCGGGCGAAGCGCTGCAGTCTGATTTTGATACTGCGCTAAAGCAGGCGATCTCCCGCAAGTTCCAGAAAAGCTCTTTCGACCTTGTGGGTGA
This sequence comes from Pseudomonas sp. yb_5, assembly GCF_043103865.1. NCBI lineage: Bacteria > Pseudomonadati > Pseudomonadota > Gammaproteobacteria > Pseudomonadales > Pseudomonadaceae > Pseudomonas > Pseudomonas sp. yb_5. The sequence goes on along the minus strand of NZ_JBICKE010000051.1, from coordinate 51,852 downwards.
GCAATGAGCGAAAGTGTCCGTTCCTATGTTCAGGCGCCTGCCTTGTTGTGCGCCGCCGAAATCACCCTGGTCATTCCCAGCTACCAACGACCCTACGTCTGGCCAAGTGAGGACGTTGTCACCCTGCTAGAGCAGATCATGGAGGCCTGCGATACCGGCTTGCCGCATTACTACATCGGAACAGTCCTGACGTCCGTCGTTGCATCTCGCGATTCGAGTAGTGCCCACACTGTCTACGAAGTGATTGATGGCCAGCAGCGTATGACCACCTTGATGTTGCTCGCATTCGCACTCACCGAGGTAGTGCCCAACACTGAATTGTCGAACTTCATCGTGTGGAACAAGCGGCCCCGACTCACCTTTGCTATTCGTGATGAAGTGCAGCGTCTATTCGCGGCGTGGGCTGGACTTAGCAGCGAGGAGGGTAGGAACGGAACCTCGGAGACAGACGAAGCTTACATCAAACATCTTGCTGCGGCCCGAAAGGCACTTTCCGATCGCCTTGGGGTGTTGCTCCGTCTACGGAGCGACGCGTATCTGGCCGAGGTTGCTGAGTACCTGTATTCGAAGGTTCGCTGGGTGAACAACATCATGCCCCCAGGCATGGATTTAAACCGATTGTTCTCGACCATGAACAACAGCGGTGTCCAACTCGAGCACAGTGACATCCTCAAGGCCCGCCTCCTGGCGGTGATCGGAGCGCAGAAGCATCGCTACGATGCGATCTGGCAAGCCTGTGAAAACATGGGCGACTTCTTCGAGCGCAATCTACGCAAGGTCTTCCCAGGCGCCGATTGGAAAAGTCTGAAACAGGATGACTTAGCAAAGCACTGCGCCAAGACCTTTCCCCTGACGCGCAGCACCGCCCGGGACGTGCAGGGTCTAACGATTGCGCAGCTAGCGAAGCTCTCAGTGTTGGATTCTGACAAGCCTGAAGCACTGCAAGAAGCTAAGCACAATTGCCGCCCGATCATCAGCTTCGGTCTGTTACTGATGCACGCCCATCGCATCTATTTGCATCAGCAGCGTCAGGACGATGTCGAGGTACGTCTGCATGACAGCCGGCTCAATGACTACTTTGCTGACTTCATCGACCAAGCCACCGAGAAGCATGCCAAGGCCTTCATCGAATGCCTGTGGACAGTGCGTTATCAGTTCGACCTTTGGGTGGTGAAATGGCTTCCCGAGGCTGACAGTCAGGCCTCTAATTTACGTCTGACCAACGTCAATAGAAGCCGTTTGGACGATGGCTGGCGGCTGGTGCGCGCCAAGCTGGAGAGCAGTGACCTGAGCCAGTTGCAGAGTGTGCGTAACTTTACCGGCGAGCGAAGTGCACAGTATTGGTTGACCCCATTTCTCGGTGCCTTGGTAGCCGGTGAGGCAAAGACACAAGCACAGGTCCTGAAGTTGCTTGAGCGTATCGATAACCAACTGTCTCTGGCGGAAGAAAGCCAGAAGGAAGCCAGCTTTGCGCTGTTGAATGGTGATGAAGTCGCCATGCGTAGCATCGAAAGTGTGATTGAAGAATTGGAGGAGCCTAGCGGCACTCGCTTCGAACACTACTGGTTCCAGAAGCTGGAATATATCCTCTGGCGTGAGCGCGACCGCTTCGGTACTTATGACGCCGTAAAGCTTGCAACCTACCGAATCACTTCGAAGAACTCGGTAGAGCATGTCCATCCTCAACGTGAAGAGTTCGGTGTTGAGTTGGCTAGGGATCACCTCGACAGCTTTGGCAATCTGGTGCTGCTGAGTCCTGGTGAAAACTCGTCGTATAGCAACCAGCGAGTTGGCAAGAAGCGAGAAGACTTCAAAGGCAAGCCTCGCTACGACTCACTCAAGCTTGCCCACATCTTTAGTGGCGAAACCGACATGGAATGGGACATGCCAGCTATAGCCCGGCATCAGACACAGATGCTGGCTTTGATCAAGAAACACTATGAGACGGCGGGAGCCTAAAAATCGCCAGTAAACCGGCCCTGATCGGAGTGGATCGATGATCACAGTAGAACAGTACATGCAGGCTCTGGCCGAGCTAGCGAATGACCAGTCGAAGCTAATGCAAAATGGATTTGCCATGCTGAAGGCGAACTATCGGTCTCCTGGTCGCCTAATCAGCGCGACTCGTCTGTCTCAGGCCGCGGATGAGAGTTATACGGGGCATGGCCCCGCCAACATCCAGTACGGCCACTTTGCTCGCCGGATTGCGAGTCTCCTTAAGTACACCCCGGACGTTGTTGCCAATGACTATCCGCGCTGGACCTACACCCTATGCACTGCCCATGAGCACAAAGACCGCAATGGGCATTTCCAATGGATTCTGCGTCCCGAGGTAGCCGAGGCTATGGAAAGCCTGGGCATGGTGGATCCCATCGGAACTCATGACGCCTTGGATGATCTTCAGGCTATGGAAGAGGTAGCTAGTGCACTTAGCGAGAAGGAGCGTAGTACCTATCAGAAGGCACGGATCGGGCAGGGCCCGTATCGCGAGCGGCTCACTAACTATTGGGGAGGATGCGCTGTCACCGGCTGCCAGATGCACGAGGTATTAATTGCTTCGCACATGAAGCCTTGGCGCGAGTGCAATGTGCAGGAAGCCGTGGATATGCCCAATGGTCTTCTGCTAGCCCCTAATCTCGATGCCGCCTTCGATCAGGGATTCATCACTTTTGACGATAACGGGCAGATAATGTTATCCCCTCAGTTGAAGCCGTCCAACGCAGCGCTTTTAGGCATTGCGGAGGACATGTGCCTGCGCAAGGAGCTTACCGATTACCACCTTCCTTACTTGCAGTACCATCGTGACAATGTCTTTAGATCCAAGCCGTAGTGGTCACCCGAGGTGCCCTAAACACTCGATGAGCGCTTCTGGCCGGGAGCAGTCGCTCGTGACAGGCGGCTTCCGGCCAGAATCGCTCATTGAGTGTCTACTAGCTCCGGGACAGACCAGCTTTCCTCAGCTTGGGCGACTCGCTTCAAAGCTGATGATGTGATCATCCTGACAGGGTTGACGTCCGTACTGATAGTTACCCGACACCACCACATCCACAAAGCCCGCTTCTCGCAATGCGAATGCCAACTCATCGACGCCCCACCACCGTAAGTGGAATAGATCGAGCTCGGCACCCTGCAGGTTGCCATCTCGCCAGTGCTGATAGTGCAAGTGGGAGAGGGTGGTTTGCTTGATGTAATCGATCTTGGCTCGATGGCAGGTCAACGTTAACAGGTCACTGCCAGTAACCTCCCAACTGCGAGCAGAGCTTCCTTCTCCGATGATGCCTTGAATTGGATCAACGTCCAGTATCAGCCGCCCACCAGGCTGCAAGTGATCCCAAAATCGCTTGAGCACGGTCATCGCCGTCGCAGTATCCGTAATCAACTGGAACGACCCAGCGGGCATGATGATTGCGGTGAAACGATGATCGTAGCTGAACTGCTCGAATGTTTGGCAGGTCAGGGGGATGGGAAGCCGCCGATTGAGGCACTCCTGGCGACAGTATTCGAGCATGTCTTGCGAGGCGTCAAAGCCTTCTACGGCCAGGCCTAATTCAAGCAGTGGTATGAAGATGCGCCCGTTGCCAACCGCAGGTTCGAGGATAGGACCATCACACCCCTTCAAACGCTGCTGGTAGTACTCCAAATCGCCGAATGAGTGGCCAATTGGCTTATCGAGATGATAGATCCAAGAGGCGAGTCGTCCGTACCTGTTTTGCATTTCTTTTCTCCCTACTGACGTGACAAGGCTACCTCATGTGATCTGAACTTGAGTACCTTGCCAGGGAGTTCGAGCACAAAATCAATTCAGTCTTTTGCTCAGTGGTTTCTGAACAGTCACTTCTGACGAGTTCGGCGATTCTCTGACTGTCTTTGCCGACCTTTTCTGGAGGTGCTGGGGCGGGGGCGTGGCTCGTGGAATCATTGTTCCTAGTCCATCCAGTCGACCTAGTAGCCGGCAGCTGGTCTGTCCCGGGCTGTGTGCATTCCGCCCGAGTCTGCCGTTTTCGGCCCAACTTAGCGCCTCACAGGCACTTCCACGCGCAGCACGATACCGCCTGTCATCGAGTCATCTATCTCAAGTATCTGCTCGACGCACAGTCCATCCCAATCAGGGCAGACATCAAGCCTTTTTGCCTGTTTCTCCATGCCTTCTAGCGCTGCCATATAACCCATGTCCGAGGCGATATAGCACTCGCAGGTAAGGTATTCACCGGCGGGGACCCGCTTGTGTTTGGCGCTTTCTGTCACTACCGGACACCAGCTACCAAACCACTGAATGCAGTCTTCCCAGGGGGCGTCGAGTAATTTCACTGGTGTCAGGATCGCCCGGTTGTAGAGCTTGTCACCCAGTCGCTCGCAGAGTTCTTCGAAACTGATATCTGGAAGCCTTTCGATGTGTAGAGCGCGCTCCTCAAGTACCTCAAGGCGACAGGGTAGGTTTTCTGCCAGTTGAATCTCTAGCGGATTTTGATTCGACGGTACACGGTGTGCCAAAGGCTCGAGCACGCTTCTAACCTGATCCAGCGTGCCGCTTTTGCCGATCACTTTGATTGCTTTGGCCGTTTGCTGTAGCTCTCTTTGCAAGGCCTTGGCCAGTGCCTGGGAGGAAGAGAAACCACAGGCCAGGGCAATATCTGTGATTTTTCTCTGTGGACTGTCCAGTAGCATGGATACGGCCCACTGCAGTTGCACGCGGCTCAGGTAGCTGCCGGGTGTTTCACTAAATACTCGGGTGAACTGCCGGTGGAAATGATACGGAGAGATGGCACTACGCCTGGCCACCTCCTGCCAGGCGAGTGCCGAACCTTGCGTCGAGTGTATGAGCTGCAATGCGGTCTCAAATCGTTTGCGCTGGTGGGGCGGTAGGTTTTTCAGCAGCGCATGTTCCGGCGCCAACATGTGAGGGGTATTACGCATCTGCTCTTGCTCCATGAGCTAGGACTTGTCTGTATCTGCTATGTGCGGGTCTTGGAAGGTGACAACATCATCGCGCTGCCGCCGTCGAGAGATTCTGGTTTTTGAGCCGATAGCTGATGCCGAGCAAAATCGGGACCAGAATCAAGGTAATGGCGGTGGCAAACAGCTCGCCAAACACCAGCGATACTGCCGCAGGCTTCAGGTACTGAGCTTGCTCACTGCTCTCGCTGATCAACGGCAATAGACCGCATACAGTCGTTACAGTAGTGAGAAAAATGGCGCGAAAGCGACTACTAGCACTGCTGATCAATGCCTCTCGCAGGCCCAAACCTGTGCGGATGTTCTGGTTGAAATGGGTGATCAGTACCAGTGAGTCGTTTACCACGATTCCGGTCAGGGCCAGCATTCCAAACATCGATAGAAGGCTGATCGGTAACCCCATGAGCCCATGGCCAAAAATCGCCCCTGCGAAACCGAAGGGGATCACTGCCATTATGAGTAGCGGCTGCCAGTATGACTTGAGCGGGATCGCCAGGAGTGAGTAGATAAGAAGTAGAGTCAGCAGCATGGCCTGCTTGAAACCATCCTGTACCTCGTCGATTTCTTCGAACTCTCCGGCAGCTCTGATCGTGACTGCGGGGTAGCGCGCTTCGACTGTGGCAATTTCGTCCTGCAGTTGTTCCAGTGTGTGCTCCGGTGCCTGAATGTCGCGGTCCTGTCGCCAAGACAGATTGACCACCTGTTCACGGTTACGTCGGTACAAGGTTTCAGGCTCGCGTTCGATGTGTAGCTCTGCCACATCGCCGAGCGCTACTGTTTGGCCGTTGTTCAGGAACACGGGCGTGTTGAGCAACTGCTCCTTGTTACGACGTGCGCTAGCGGGATAGCGCAAGATCAGCTTCGTTTCCTGTCCATTCTCAAGCATGCGGTGAATTTCGCGTTGGCCGAAGGCTTCTCCAGCCAATTGTGCTAAGTGGTATTGGCTGAGGCCCAGTTGGCGGCCAAACTCGTTGAGCTTGAGGCTGATCTGGGGCTGTCCGCCTTGGCCGTCGTCATACACGTCGCTTACGCCGGGAAGCCCGGCAAGCGCGTTCGCCAGCGCTTGGCTGGCATCGCGGGCCAGGTCTCGGTCCAAGGCTGCAATAGCTAGTCGACTGCCGCCCGTAGGCGATTCCGCAGAAGCAAAACTCACGGCGTACGCGCCTTCCAGGGGACCCGTCCGTTCGCGCCAGCGGTTAAGCAGGGTATTGCTGGGGAGTTGACGCAGGGCTTCTTGGCTGAGTTCGGCGGTTACCTCGATCTCGCCATAGCCATCAGAGTGGCTCAGCAGGTTGATCAGCAGTGGCTGTTTCAGCGCATATTCTCGCATCAACGTGCTGGAAGTCTGTTCGGCACTCTGGGTTAGCTGTTCCAGTACTCTGGCTTGCAACGCCAAAGGGGCTCCGTCCTCTAGGTCGACTTTTGCGGTGATGTAGCGCCCGGGGATTTCGGGGAAAATCGCGCTGCGGATTGCGCCGCTGCTCCAGAGTCCGTACGCAAGCAGGATAAAAGCGGCGAAGCCGAGCAGGGTGGCGGCGCTGTGCTCGAGCGCCGCACTCAGAAGTGGTCGATACACTTTGTTGATGAACCACTGCAGGCCGCTTTGGGCACCATGCTGCAGGCGACTCAGACCCAGGGGCATTCGTATCTCGTTGCCGCACAAATGTGCCGGCAGGATCAGTTTGCTTTCCAGCAGGGAGAACATCAGTGCGAAGATCACCACGGCGGAGAAACCTGCCAGCACTTTGGCCAGCTCATTGTTGATCCACAGCATGGGTGAGAATGCGGCAATGCTGGTCAGCACCCCAAAGACGGTTGCGACGGAAACCCTGTTTACGCCTTGCAAGGCAGCTTCGGCCGGAGGGCGCCCAGCGCGCCGCTGAGCATAGATGCTCTCGCCGACGACGACGGCGTCATCGACCAGAATGCCCAGCACGAGTATGAAACCGAACAGGGTAATATCGTTCACGCTGTACTCGAAAACCTGCATCGCGGCGAGGGTGCCGGCCAGGGCCAGGGGGATACCCGCGGCGACCCAGAATGCCAGTTTCAACTCGAGGAACAGCCCCAGCAGCACGGTAACAATCAACAGCCCCTGCCACGCGCTGTTACCCAACAGTCCAAGCTGTTCGCGGATGTACGGCGCCATTTCCGCCATAGTTGTCAGGGTGATATCCGCTGGTAGCAAACGTTGCTGGCGGGCCAGAGTTTCTGCGATGGCTTCGCTGACCAGCAGCAGGTTGTCTTCCCTGGCGGTGCTGACTAATAGGGCGATGGCAGTCTGGCCGTTGTTTCGGACGATCGCTCCGTCGTCTTGGAACTCGCGTTTGATGCTGGCGACATCGCCCAGAGTCACTGTGCCTTGAGCGTTATTGAGCAGGGCAATGCTGCTGAGCGGCTGCAGCCCATCGGCGTAGCCGTCGCCACGCAGTAGCAGGCGCCCAGCGGCGTTCTTCATCTCGCCGCTGCGGGTTTCCAGGGAGTTGCGTGCCACCGCGTCGGCAACCTGCTCCAGGTTCATGCCGGTGCTTTGCAGCTTGTCGAGGTCAGGTTCGATGACCAGTAGCGCTTGACGACTGCCGAGGTTGGCTACCTTGGCGATACGTGGGTGCTGTTTGAGGGCCTGTTCGACCTGCCTGGCAATGGGTTGCAGCATGCTGTTGTCATGCGGGCCAGATACGATGACAAAGGCGGCCAGGTTGGTGAACTCCTCGCGGGTGATCTGCGGTTTCTCCGCTTGTTGTGGCATTCCCTCTATCGCGTTGACCTGATTGCGTACCTCTTCGACCAGCTTGTCCAAGTCGGCCGCTGCTGTCTTGCGTACTCTTACGCTGGACATGCCGGCACTGGACTGACTGAGGATCTGCTTGATCCCACCGATACCGCTGATCGCCGATTCGACGCGTTGGGTTACGCTCTGATCGATCTGCGCCGCAGTGCCGCCTGGGTAGGCAATGTTGACCACCAGGCTGCTAGGGGCAATCTGCGGGAACGACTCAATCCGCAGTTGCGTCAGCGACAACAAGCCAGCAGCCAGGATCGTTATCATCAGCAGATTGGCCGCGACGGGGTTAGCAATGAACCAGCGGTTCAGGTAGTTCATAACTCTGCCTCAATCGGCGTCACTACTTGCCCAGGCAGCATGGAGTGCAGTGGATAAAGCACCACTTGGCGCGGCTCGCTTGGTGATTCGTTGAAGATTACCCAGGCGCTGGCTTCTGTATGCTGCAGCCGGCGAACATGCTCTTTGACCAGTCGAGCCTCTTGCACCGTCCAGACTTCGTCGTCGCGGGTGAGCGCGCTCAGGGGCAGTTGCATGGCATCTTGCTGTTCGGTCAGACGCAGATGCACCTTGACGTGCTGGTTGGGCAGCAGGCGCGGTATGCGCTGGTAGGGGGTGTCGACCCGCAGCACGATTTCTCTTTGGCGGGTAACCTCATTGGCCAGTGGCGCGAGGTAGCGCAAGCTGGCTGGCCAGCGTTGCTGCTGACGGTCCTCCAAGCTGATTTTGGCCTTGCCCAACTCGCCAGATAAGCGTTGCCATTGGTTGTCGCTGATCGGCAGTTTGACGTCCAGGCTATCGCTGGCGGCAATCTCGAACAGTACCTGGCCCTGTTCAACATGTTGCGCAGGGCTGACCTGCCGCTGAAAAATCACTGCGTCGTACGGCGCTCGGATCTGTGTATCCGTCAGCATTTTTTCGACACTTGTGACAGTGGCGCGGGCCTTGCTAAGCGCGAGTCGCGCCGCAGCAACTTGCGGCTCGCGGCGACCGAAAGCAGTGTTTTGCTCGCCGCGTAGCATTTTCAGCGCAACGGCTTGTTCAAGCTGGGTGCGTGTCAGTTGCAGTTTGGCTTCAGCCACATCACTTTTGGCTTGCGCCAGTTGGGCCTCCAGCACGGTGGTGTCGAGGCTGGCCAGCAACTGATCCTTGTGCACGATGGAGCCCGGCTCCAGGCTGTCGTCGAGCCAGTGCAGCTGCGCGCCGCTGCGAGCCTTGAGTTCAGCCCGCCAGCGTGCTGATGTTGTGCCCAGCACGGTAAGTGTCGGAGCGAAAGCTTGCGCGTATACCGTCACTACTGTCACCGGCGCAGGATCAGCAGCGAGCGGTTTGGTCGTAACCGGCGCAGGTTCGGTAATGATCACCAAAGTAATGGCCACAAGCAGCAGGCCAATGCCGCCAACTATGGGCAGGGTGCGTCGCATCCTTGAATTACGCTGCATTGAGTCGCTCGTGGATATCGCGCAGACGCGAGAGGGTTTGCAATGTGATCGGTAAGAGCAGTGCCGCTTCTACGAACTCCAGTGAATAGGTCACCACTGCAAACAGTTGGCCTGCACTCGGTGTGTTTAGCTGAGTGGTCAACAGCAGGTTGGTCAGCACAAAGGCGAACAGCACCATGAACACGATGCCGTAGAGCGCGGCCTCGGTATCGGAGAGCTTAACTTCACGCGCCTTTAGCTTTCTCAGATGCGTATACAGGCCGCTAGGGGGGAGGGAACTGAGTACGTTGACCTGACGCTCAACCTGACTGTTCAGGCGTGCATTCAGCCTTACGAAGGACTGGTGAAACAGGGTATAGATAGTGAGCATCAGTAGCCCAGCCCCTCCAGCGCTCATCGCAAGCCAAGGGCTGAAACTGGCAAGCACGATCAATGTAACCAGCAACTGAATGATGGCGGTGAGCAGTGGCGGCAGGTCGTGCTCGAGGAAGTCGACGAGCTCGCGGGACATACTCAAACGAGCACTGCGCGTACTCACCGGGCGGCTGCGCAGGCGACTATCGGTATCCAAACCCACTTTTACGCGAATGTCGCCATAGATACGGGTGTCGTAAATGCGCCGTGCCACTGCCACGATGACCAAGGCAGTCAACACGCCGGCGAGTATCAGTACATCCTGATACTGATTGTTCATCAGACTGTCGATCGAATAGCCGATAAAGAGCGGCAGCAAAGCCATAAGGAGATTTTCAGCTATTACCAAAAGCCAGGTAACACTGATCTTGTGCTTGTGCCCGACAACAATCTTCGCCAGGGAAATCGTTTGTAAAGCGCTCACGCTATGGCCTCTGAATTGGATCAGAGGCGATTGTCGCGCTGCTCGTACTTGAAAAAGTGTCTCAGCTTGCTGTCTTAGCACTGGGGGGAGTGGTGGGTCTAGGAGTCGGTCTCCCTGTTGCACGCCTGTCAGGCCGGAGTTGCAGGCATGATGGCGAGCAGGATTAGTGGCTGGAGAGCTGGCAGCAGGCACTGAAGCGCGCAGGGTGAAAGCCTTCGCCAGAGAGCCGAAGCTACGGCAGGGCCTTCAGTCACCCAGCGCCCGCGTTTGGCCGATAGCGGGATAGGCAGCTACCGGCCAATAGCGGACTGTCGGCATCGCTATCACGTAACCAAAGATCAGCACAAAGCAACTACTTGGTACAGCCTTGCAATCAGTTCGCTGCTAGTGAGCTTGGTACATTCCAACCGCCACCTAGCGCCTTGAATACCGCAACGCCAGCGCGAGCAGACTCGGCTTTTGCCTGGGCTCGGGCGTCTGCAGCGCGCAACAGATTGTCGTCGGCCTGCAGCACTTCGATCAGGCTGGCGACGCCTTGTCGGTAGGCTTCGAACGACGCTTGCCGGGCGCGGCTGAGCGAGTCTACTCCCTGCTCCAACACGTTGGCCTGTATCTCGCGCTTGATCAGTGCGGAGAAGGCATTCTCCACGTCCTCGGTGGCTCGAAGCACGGCGAGGCGGTAGGCGGCCAGTTGCTCGGCTTCCTGCCCTTTGGCCAGGTCGATCTGGGCATTGATGCGGCCGAAGTCGAACAGGCGCCAGCGCAGCCCCAGCACGCCACTCATCTGGCTGGCACTGCTGCTGAACAGGTTGCCGCCGGACACCGACGTGGCACTGCCGATCAGTCCACTCAGTGAGAACTTCGGGTAGTACTCAGCGACGGCGGTACCAATACGCGCGTTCGAGGCGGCCAGCCGGCGTTCGGCGACGATCAGGTCGGGCCGACGACGCAACAGGTCCCCAGGCGTAACGCCCGTATTGATTTGCGGTGTCACCGGGATGGCCTCGACCTCGGCCAACTCGGTGCTGTACGTGCCAGGTTGTGAGCCGAGCAGCACGTCGAGGGCGTTCATCGCAGCGTCCAAGCCGGATTCCAGGACAGGTACCGAAGCGCGCACCTGGGCGAGTGCCCCACGGGCTTGGTGTACCTGCAGGTCAGCGGCCAAGCCCTGGCTCTGCAGCAACTCGATGGTCGTCAACAGGTCTTGTTGCGTCTTCACCTGCTGCTGCGCCACGCCGATGCGGGTTTGCAGGCCACGAATGCTGATGTAGATGTCGGCAGCCTGTGCCGCGACGGCAAGCCGTGTGGCGGCTATGCCTGCCTGCGAAGCTTGGTATTCCGCCAACGCAGCCTCGCGATCACGGCGCAGGCCACCGAAAACATCCAGCTCCCAAGTGGCGCCAAGATTGGCTTCGTAGCTGTTGCCGTAGCGGTCAAAGCCAGGCGCGGAGTCGAGTACCTGGCCCAGTGGCGTCTCCACCGATTGGTAGGCGCGCGCCGCCTGGCCGTTGATGGAGCCAGAGGGCAGCAACGCCGCATTGGCCGAACTCAGGCCAGCCCGGGCTTGGGCGATACGTGCTTCGGCCTGGACCAGATCCAGATTCTGCTGCAGCGCAAGTGTCACGAATCGAGTCAGTTGCGGGTCGCCAAAGCTTGCCCACCAATCGATCAAATCAGCCGTGGAGCTCCCAGACCGCTGCTCGATGGCATCCTGCCCCCAAAAGCGCTCGGACAGGGAAATCTTGGGGGGCTGGTAGTCTGGACCTACTGTGCAACCTGCCACCAGGCTGATGCTGATCAATACAACGAGGGTGCGCTTCGGCAGCATGGGATTTTCTTCCGAGATAAAGGGAAATGGTTAAGGATGTGACCATAATACATTTTGGTCACTTGTTGTCCATCACCCTGACGCTCTGTAGGCTATCTCCCCATGAACAAGACTCCCTCCCCCAAAGTTGCAGCACGTGGTCCGGTGGATCACGAGGTACGTGATCAGATCGTGGCAGCGGCGACCGAGCATTTCCGCCTGTACGGCTACGAGAAGACCACGGTTTCCGACCTGGCCAAGGCCATCGGCTTTTCCAAGGCCTATATCTACAAGTTCTTCGAGTCCAAGCAGGCCATCGGCGAGATGATCTGCTCGAACTGTCTGCAGCAGATACAGACCGAGGTGATGACCGCCATTGACGAGGTGGACAGCCCACCCGAGAAACTGCGGCGCATGCTCAAGGCCCTGGTAGAAGCCTGCCTGCAGCTGTTCTTCGAGGATCGCAAGCTCTACGACATTGCTGCCTCAGCCGCCTCCGGGCGCTGGCCGGCGACCTTGCTCTACGAGGGTTTCATCGAGCGAACCCTTCGCGAGATCCTGCAGCAGGGGCGGCAAAGCGGCGACTTCGAGCGCAAGACGCCCTTGGACGAAGCCACCCGTGCGATCCACCTGATCATGCGCCCCTATTTCAATCCGCTGCTGCTCCAGTATGGGCTCGACACCACCGATGAAGCGCCGACCCTGCTGTCCAGCCTGGTGTTACGCAGTTTGTCACCCTGAGTCGTGACTATTGACTAAATTGGTCACAAGGCTCAAAGTGAGGCTCCCTACGACTTCGCGATGGGTTCCTCATGCGCCGGCGCAACCTCCTTCTGTCCACCCTGGTCGGCGTCATGCCGTTCGCGCTGGTCGCCTGCAGCGACCAGACGCTCCCTGATCCCCGTACTGATGCGCCCCTGGTTCGCATCGCCACCATCCAGTCAGCAACCTCCACGTCGCGTGCTTTCACCGGCATCGTCGCGGCCAGGGTGCAGAGCGACCTCGGTTTCCGCGTATCCGGCAAGGTGTTGCAGCGCCTGGTCGATACTGGCCAGACCGTCAAGCGCGGCCAGGTCCTGCTGCGCCTTGATCCGGTCGACCTGCAACTCGCTGCCCATGCCCAGCGTGAGGCGGTGGCCGCAGCGCGTGCACGGGCTCAGCAGGCGACTGATGACGAGGCACGCTACCGCGCTCTGCGCGGTACCGGTGCGGTATCGGCGTCCGCCTACGATCAGTACAAGGCGGCGGCGGATGCGGCCCGTGCACAACTCAGTGCAGCAGAGGCCCAGGCCAAGGTTGCCGGCAATGCCACTCGCTATGCTGAATTGCTCGCCGATGCCGATGGCATTGTCATGGAAACCCTGGCCGAGCCCGGCCAGGTGGTCAGCGCCGGCCAGGCTGTAGTAAGGCTTGCGCATGCCGGCCCACGCGAAGCCCTCGTACAGCTGCCGGAAACCCTACGCCCGGCGGTCGGTTCCAGCGCCCAGGCCAGACTCTTCGGCAGGCAAGACGTTAGCGTCGCTACTCGGCTGCGCCAGCTGTCAGATGTCGCTGACCGCCAGACCCGCACCTTCGAGGCGCGCTATGTGCTCGATGGCGATCTAGCCGATGCGCCACTGGGCACCACCATCACCGTGCAAATCAGCGATCCGCAGACCATCACGCCGAGCGCAGTGCAGGTGCCTATCGCCGCGCTGTACGACGCTGGCAACGGACCTGGCATCTGGATTATCCGCGGGGAGCCGGCGCAGGTGGCGTGGACACCCGTCAGTGTTCAGTCACTGGATGATGAAAGCGCCCGCGTCAGCGGCGCGATCAAAACGGGCGACAAGGTAGTCGCCCTGGGCGCGCACCTGCTGCGCGACGGCCAACCTGTACGCCTAGTCGAGCCGGCCACGGTGGCAGCAGCCGAGGAAGGTCAGCCATGAGCGACGGTCGTTTCAATCTCTCCGCACTTGCAGTACGCGAGCGCTCCGTCACCCTGTTCCTGGTCTGCCTGATCTCCCTGGCGGGGCTGGTCGCCTTCTTCAAGCTCGGGCGCGCCGAGGATCCGGCCTTCACCATCAAGGTGATGACCATCGTCACCGCCTGGCCCGGCGCCACCGCCCAGGAGATGCAGGATCAGGTTGCCGAGAAGATCGAGAAGCGCCTGCAGGAACTGCGTTGGTACGACCGCAGCGAAACTTACACACGCCCGGGCCTAGCCTTCACCACCCTGTCCCTGCTCGACACCACACCGCCCTCGGAGGTACCCGAGGAGTTCTACCAGGCGCGCAAGAAGATCAGCGACGAGGCCAAGACACTACCAGCCGGGGTGATCGGCCCGCTGGTCAACGATGAGTATTCGGACGTCACCTTCGCCCTGTTCGCACTCAAGGCCAGGGGCGAGCCGCAGCGCCACCTGGTGCGCGACGCCGAGACCCTGCGTCAGCGCCTGCTGCATGTACCCGGCGTGAAGAAGGTCAATATCATTGGCGAACAGGCCGAGCGCATCTTCGTCGAGTTCTCCCACGAGCGCCTGGCCACCTTGGGCATCGGCCCCCAGGAAGTGTTCGCCGCGCTCAAAGGGCAGAACGTCCTGACCCCGGCCGGCTCCGTGGAAACCCATGGCCCGGACGTCTTCCTGCGTCTCGACGGCGCCTTCGATGAACTACAGAAGATCCGCGACACCCCGATCATCGCCCAGGGCCGCACCCTGAAGCTTTCCGATGTCGCCACGGTCAAGCGCGGCTATGAAGACCCGGCCACCTTCCTGATTCGCAGCGGCGGCGAGCCGGCCCTGTTGCTCGGCATCATAATGCGTGAAGGCTGGAACGGGCTCGACCTGGGCAAGGCCTTGAACGATGAAGTGCAACAGATCAACGCTGAACTGCCGCTGGGCATGAGCCTGAGCAAGGTCACCGACCAGTCCGTCAACATCAGTGCATCCGTCGACGAGTTCATGGTCAAGTTCTTCGTCGCGCTGCTTGTGGTCATGCTGGTGTGCTTCGTCAGTATGGGCTGGCGCGTCGGCGTGGTAGTCGCGGTGGCGGTGCCGCTGACCCTGGCGATGGTTTTCGTGGTGATGGCCGCCACCGGCAAGAACTTCGACCGCATCACCCTGGGCTCGTTGATCCTCGCCCTCGGCTTGCTGGTGGACGATGCGATCATCGCCATCGAAATGATGGTGGTGAAGATGGAGGAGGGCTATGACCGTGTGCGGGCATCCGCCTATGCCTGGAGCCACACAGCCGCGCCGATGCTCTCCGGCACCCTGGTCACCGCCGTAGGCTTCATGCCTAACGGTTTTGCCCGTTCTACGGCTGGTGAATACACCAGCAACATGTTCTGGATTGTCGGCATCGCGCTGATCGCCTCCTGGCTGGTCGCGGTGATTTTCACACCTTACTTCGGCGTTAAGCTGCTGCCAGAGATCAAGAAGGTCGAAGGTGGTCACGACGCTATCTACGACACTCCGCGCTATAACCACTTTCGCCAACTCCTAGGTCGGGTAATTGCACACAAGTGGCTGGTCGCAGGCTCCGTGATCGGGCTGTTCGTGGCGGCCGTACTCGGCATGGCGCTGGTCAAGAAACAGTTCTTCCCCATCTCCGACCGTCCCGAAGTCATGGTCGAGGTGCAGATGCCCTATGGCTCCTCGATCGCCCAGACCAGTGGCGCTGCGGAAAAAATCGAAGCTTGGCTGGCGAGGCAGCCAGAGGCGAAGATCGTCACGGCCTACATCGGCCAGGGAGCACCTCGCTTCTTCATGTCCATGAGTCCGGAGCTGCCGGATCCGTCGTTCGCCAAGGTCGTCATACGTACTGGTAACGCGGATGAGCGCGAGGCATTGAAGCACCGCCTGCGCAAGGCGATTGCCGAGGGCTTGGCCAGCGAGGCCCAGGTGCGCGTCAGCCAGTTGGTGTTCGGCCCGTATTCGCCCTATCCGGTGGCCTACCGGGTTACCGGTCCGGATCCGCGGCTCCTGCGCGAGATCGCTGCCGAGGTGCGGCAGGTGATGGAGGCCAGCCCGCTAATGCGCACGGTCAATACCGACTGGGGCACCCGCGTTCCCACGCTGCACTTCAATCTGCAGCAGGATCGCCTGCAGGCGGTGGGGCTGACTTCCAGTGCAGTGGCGCAGCAGCTGCAGTTTCTGCTCAGCGGTGTTCCCGTCACTGCTGTGCGCGAAGACATCCGCACCGTCCAGGTCATGGCCCGTGCAGCCGGTGATATCCGACTCGATCCGGCGCGGGTGATGGATTTCACTCTGGCCGGTGCCAATGGCCAGCGCATTCCGTTGTCACAGGTGGGCGAAGTGGAGGTGCGCATGGAGGAGCCTATCATGCGCTGGCGCGATCGCCTGCCGACCATCACCGTGCGCGGCGATATCGCCGAAGGCCTGCAGCCGCCCGACGTTTCGACCGCCATCAGCCAGCAGTTGCAGCCGATCATCGAACGGCTGCCGAGCGGCTATCGCATCGAGCAGGCGGGATCCATCGAGGAGTCTGGCAAGGCGAGCAAGGCCATGCTGCCACTGTTCCCGATCATGCTGGCCGTCACGCTGATCATCATCATTCTGCAGGTACGTTCGATTGCCGCGATGATCATGGTTTTCCTCACCAGCCCATTGGGACTGATCGGCGTGGTGCCGACGCTGATCCTGTTCCAGCAGCCGTTCGGCATCAACGCGCTGGTCGGGCTGATCGCGCTGTCCGGCATCCTCATGCGCAACACCCTGATCCTGATCGGGCAGATCCGCCAGAACGAGGCGGCGGGGCTCGATCCGTTCCGCGCTGTGGTCGAGGCCACCGTGCAGCGTGCCCGACCGGTGATCCTTACCGCGTTGGCGGCGATCCTGGCGTTCATCCCGCTCACCCATTCCGTGTTCTGGGGCACGCTCGCTTACACCCTGATCGGCGGCACCTTCGCTGGCACCGTGCTGACCCTGGTATTTCTGCCGGCCATGTACGCGATCTGGTTCGGCATCCGTCCCATCCACCACGGTCCGCTCACGCAGGCACAGCCTGCATGACCCCCCATTCCCTTGATCGAGAGTAACCACCATGTCCAACCCCACAGTGGTCGTCATAACCGGTGTGTCATCAGGTATCGGTCGCACAGCGGCAGAACAGTTCGCCCGGCGCGGCTGCCGCGTGTTCGGTAGTGTACGCAACCCGGCCACCGCGCAGGCTATCCCCGGCGTTGAGCTGATCCAGCTGGATGTCCGTGACGAAGCCTCGATCCACCACGCTATCGAGCAGGTCGTCGCCGTGGCCGGACGCATCGATGTCCTGGTCAACAACGCCGGCACCACACTGCTCGGTGCGACCGAGGAAACCGCTATCGACGAGGCCCAGGAGCTGTTCGATACCAACGTATTCGGCATCTTGCGCGTCACCCAGGCGGTACTACCGCAGATGCGCAAGCAAGGCAGCGGGCGCATCGTCAACGTCAGTTCTGTGCTCGGCTTCCTGCCGGCGCCCTACATGGGCCTGTACTCGGCCTCCAAACATGCGGTGGAGGGGTTGTCCGAAACCCTGGATCACGAGGTGCGGCGCTTCGGCATTCGCGTCGCGCTGGTCGAGCCGTCGTTCACCAAGACCAGCCTCGACCTCAACGCGCCACAGGTCGCCCTGCGTATCGCCGCCTACGACAGCGAGCGGGCAACCGTCTCCCAGGCCATCCAGATGAATGTGCAGAAGGCGCCTTTGCCCGATGCGGCAGCCGCGACCATCGTCGAGGCTGCCCTGGGCGCGTGGAAAATGCGCCATACCCCCAAAGGTGAGGCCTCCCTGCTCAGACGCCTGCGCCGCTTTATGCCGGCAGGCCCAGTTGACTCGGGCCTGCGCAAGACCTTCGGCCTCGGCTGATCCACCTCTTCACGTACGAGACCACACCATGCACAGAGAACACAGCACACGCATCGTCGTTACTGGCCTGGGCATCGTCAGCCCTCTGGGCTGTGGCAGCGAGATGGTATGGACGCGCCTGCTGGCTGGCCACTCGGGCATCCGTAGGTTGCCGGTTGAGCTGAGCGAAGGTACTGGCAGTGAGGTTGGCGGGCAGGTGCCCGGTATTGCCGACGATCCCCAGGCCGGCTTCGATCCCGAGCGGTACATCCCCGCCAAGGAGCGCAAGAAGATGGACCGTTTCATCGAGTTCGCTCTGGTCGCTGCAGAGGAAGCCCTGGCGCAGGCCGGCTGGCGGCCGACTGAGGAAACACAGCGCCAGCGCACAGCGACTCTCATCGCCTCTGGTGTCGGCGGCTTCGGTGCCATTGCGGAGGCCGTGCGCACCACCGATCAGCGCGGGCCACGGCGGCTGTCCCCCTTCACCGCACCGTCATTCCTGGCCAATATGGCGGCCGGCCAGGTGTCTATCCGGTATGGTTTCAAAGGGCCGCTCGGAGCGCCGGTAACCGCTTGCGCGGCCGGCGCGCAGGCCATCGGCGACGCAGCCCGGCTGATCCGCAGTGGCGAGGCCGATATCGCCCTGTGCGGTGGCACCGAAGCTGCCATCGATCGAGTCACGCTCGGCAGCTTCGCCGCGGCACGTGCGCTGTCCAGTGGCTACAACGACAGCCCTCACGAAGCATCGCGTCCGTTTGATCGCGACCGCGACGGTTTCGTCATGGCCGAAGGCGCAGGGCTACTGGTGATCGAGTCGCTGGAACATGCCCTGGCAAGGGGAGCACGACCGCTGGCTGAACTGACCGGCTACGGTACCAGTGCCGACGCCTACCACCTTACTGCCGGCCCTGAAGATGGCGATGGTGCCCGCCGCGCCATGCAACTGGCATTGCGCCAGGCCGGCATCGCTCCTGGTGAAGTGCAACATATCAACGCCCACGCCACCTCAACGCCAGTAGGCGACCGTGGCGAGCTGGCGGCCATCCGCTCCGTGTTCGGCAGTGACTCGGGCGTAGCGATTACCTCGACCAAATCCAGCACCGGGCATCTGCTCGGCGCTGCCGGTGGCGTCGAGGCCATATTCACCGTGCTGGCGCTGCGTGATCAGGTCGTCCCGCCGACTCTCAACCTAACCGCCCCCGATGAGGCCGCCGACGGTCTCGATCTGGTAGCCCTGAGTGCCCGGCGCATGTCCCTGCAATACGCACTGTCGAATGGCTTCGGCTTTGGCGGTGTCAATGCCAGCCTGTTGTTCCGGCGCTGGAAGACCTGACGATGAACCAGCCAACCACCAAGGACTTGCGCCGGGACAAGCGCCGGCAAGCGATGCTGCTCGCCGCGAGCGAGGTTTTCATGGCGTTCGGCTTCGACCATGCGAGCATGCAGGCCCTGGCCGATTCGGCCGGTGTGACCAAGGCAACGCTCTACGCCCATTTTGGTGACAAGGCACAGCTCTACAGCGCGGTGATCGAATACTGGTTGGAGCAACTACCGGAGCCGAGATTGCCAATCCAGGCGCGAGGAGGACTGCGTGTCTGCCTGGAAAGAGCTGCACATGAGCTGCTACTACAGAATCAGCACACTGCCTCTCACGCCCTCACTCAAATGGTGCTGCGTTCGAACCGGATTGCACATAAGCGCTGGCGGCAGCGCTTTCTCCCCTATCAGCGCTACCTGGAAAAGGCCCTGTCCCGTTGGGCTCGTTGTTCAGCGCCCGAGCAAGCAGCCATCCAGTTCCTTCTGCTGGCGATTGGCAGCCTAGACTGCAGCAGTCCCCTGGCAGTTAGCAAAGCGCGGCTGGCCGCGGCTGTCGAGATGTTCGCCCAAGCCTATGCGTAAGCTATTTGGACGAGTCTAAGACATGGTGATTCTCTGGGCTCAAACCGAAGACGAACTTCATTTTGCTGCTCTACTTGCGATATCAGCCCAGCCACCCAGGTGCTGACGTTTGTTGAAACGTCCACTTCTGGCCAGTTCCCGCCCTTCGTCAGCGGCGGTAGCCGGCCAGTTGCGGAGAGGCCTGAGTCGGTCCACTGGCGTCCATCTGAGGGTTGGAGGGCTCTGGGAAAGCAGGGGCGATTCAGCCGGAGGTATTAGCGGTTGACATCAACCACCACACGCCCTCGAACCTTGCCGTCGAGAAGGTCGTTAGCCGCATCGATAGCCTCACTGAGTGCAATCTCACGAGTAATGTCGTCCAGTTGCGCCAGATCCAGCTCCGAGCACAGGCGTTGCCAGGCAGCCACCCGTTCCTCATGGGGGCGGGTCACACTGTTGATTCCCAGCAGGCTGACTCCGCGCAGGATGAAGGGGGCTACCGTGGCGGGAAAGTCCATACCCTGGGCCAGACCGCATGCTGCAACGGTGCCGTCCGCGCGCGTGCTGGCGCAGACATTGGCCAGCGTGTGGCTTCCCACCGAGTCGATTGCTGCCGCCCAGCGCTCAGCCGCCAAGGGGCGTCCGGGGTTGCTCAGCTCGGATCGGTCGATGATCGTGCTGGCGCCCAGTTGCTTCAGATAATCAGCCTCCGCCGGGCGGCCAGTGGAGGCGGTTACCGAGTAGCCCAGCCTGGCGAGCAGTGCTATGGCGAAGCTGCCGACCCCGCCATTGGCGCCTGTGACCAGTACTTCGCCACGCTCGGGCGATAGCCCGTGACGCTCCAGCGCCATCAGGCAGAGCATGGCGGTGTAGCCAGCGGTGCCAATTGCCATGGCCTGGCGTGCACTCAGTTGGTCGGGCAGAGGGATCAGCCAGTCGCCCTTCAGTTGGGCCTTCTGGGCCAGCCCACCCCAGTGCGTCTCGCCAACACCCCAGCCATTGAGCAGGACCCGGTCGCCAGTCTTGTATCGGGTGTGGTTGCTGGCTTCGACGACGCCCGCCAGGTCGATGCCCGGAACCATGGGGAAGCGGCGTACCACCGGGCTGCGGCCACTGATGGCAAGGCCATCCTTGTAGTTGAGCGTGCTGAACTCGACACGTACGGTGACGTCGCCTTCAGGCAACTGCGAGTCATCCAGCTCCGTCAGGCGTGTCTGATAGAGGTCTTCATTCTTTTCGATGAGCAGGGCTTTGAACATGGTCTCTCCTTATTTAGACTGATCGTCTATAAATGGTTGAAAGAACACTAGCGTGCCGCGCTGGCCAGAAAGCCATTGGCGAAAGTGTCTAGCGGTTGGGCGTTCTGGACCAACTTGGCGCGCAGCACGGCGCCTTCCCAGCCAATCCAGAAATAGGCGGCAAGCGCGTCGCAATCGCTGTCAGGCCTCAATTGTCCGAGGCTGACTGCCTGAATCAGGCAATTGGCCAGCCGTTCTTGCCAGTCGAGGAGGACATTCTCCAGCGCATCGCGAAAGCTGGCTGGCAGTGCCGTTATTTCCTGACCCAGGTTGCCGACCAGGCAACCCCGGCGAAACTGATGCCGGGCCATACCTGCTTTGGCATCCTCGACGAAATTGCTCAGGCGCTGCAGGGGCGGGACGTTGTCATCCAGCAACCAGCGATCCAGCTTGCGCGCGAAGTAGGTGGCATAGCGCTGCAGCACCTCCTGGACGAAGGCTTCCTTGCTGTCGAAGTAGTGATAGAACGAGCCCTTGGGAACACGTACACGCTTGAGTACGGTATCGATCCCCGTGGCGGCAAAGCCCTGCTCGGTCAGCACTTCCATACCGCAGTGCAGCAGCGCCTCACGCGTGTCGTCAAAGCTTCTCGCAATTTTCGGCGGGCGGCCACGGCGGGGCTGAGGATTGGAAGTAGTCATGGCAATATATTAGACCGACCGTCTATAATGTCAATCGCACGATGCCGGAGCAGATACACCCATGTGCACAGACGGTGCCAGCGCAATGGTGATGATCGACGTGTCGATCCTTCGGCCCAGCCACTATGGCAAGGTCTGCAGTGGTTGGCTCATGATTTTCGGAGACCACCTTTCATGAAGCAAAGCTTGCCACCGCTCAACTGGTTGCGGGCATTCGAGTCCGCGGCGCGCCATCTCAACTTCACCCATGCTGCAGAGGAGCTCAACCTGACGCAGGCGGCTGTGAGTCAGCAGGTCAAGGGGCTGGAGATGAAGCTGGGAGCGGCGCTGTTCAAGCGTTTGCCCAGAGGGCTGGAACTCAGCGAGGCCGGCCAGGCCTACCTGCCGGCGGTTCATGAAGCCATCGAGCGCTTGGCCGCGGCCACCGATGAGATCTTTGGCCAAGGGCATCGCAAGGTACTGACCGTGCGCGTCAATCTGGTGTTCTTCATCCACTGGTTGTCGATGCGTCTGCCTGACTTTCGCAGGCAACACCCCGACATCAACCTGCATATCACCAGTAACATCTGGGTCGGAGACACCGATGTCGAGGCCGACCTGGAGATTCGCCACGGCCAGGGCAAGTGGGCGGGCCTGAAAGCGGATCGGCTGACCTGGGACTCCCTGGTACCGGTGTGTTCGCCCTCGTTGGCGAGTGAGCTGAAACCACTGAACACGCCAGCGGATCTTGGGCACCACGAATTGCTGCACGTGCTGGGGTATGAAGAGGGCTGGGGCTACTGGTTGAAAAAGGCCGGGGCGAACCGAGTGGACTCATCCCAGGGGCTGCAGTTCGACACGTTGATCTCAGCCTTGAGAATGGCCGAACTGGGTCAGGGCGTGGCCCTGGCGCGTTCCTCCCTGGTCGAGCACATGCTCGATCGGGGAGCGCTGATCGCGCCTTTCGAGCAACGCTTCACTACCCAGGAAGCCTTCTATCTGGTGTATTCCCCCCTTGTCACGGCTAATCCCCAGGCCGTTGCCTTCATCACCTGGCTGGTCTCGCAGGCTCAGGCTGCGCTCCCTCACAACTGAGTTTCACCGCCGTTTCGGCGGCCCTGGCAGTTGGGTTAGCACCTCATTTCTTCTGTTCCGTTCAAGCGCCGGATCCTGCTCCAGGATCCGGACCTCTGAGCCTGCTTATCAATAAGCAGGCTTATGCAGCCATAAAAAAAATCGTGTCTTAGGGTTTTTTTTTATTGCTTTTCGCCTTCCTGCATTTTTCCCAAAGTAGCGCTCCAAGTCGTCTCCAAATCCCATCAGCAAGGCAGGGGAGAGGTGCGTCGACGATTACTCACAACAACAAAAGCCTGCACTGCAGCGGGCTTTGCAAGCGATGGTGAATCATGGGACAGCTCAGCCAACTCCCCCTCAATGGCGTAAAAGTCATCGACTTCGGTCAGTACATCGCCGGGCCTGCCGTGGCCATGATCCTCGCGGATCTCGGTGCGACGGTCATTCATGTCGATCCGCCCAGCGGGCCGCTGTGGGACAGTCCGGCCAACGCCGTGCTCAACCGCAACAAGCATTGCCTGCAGCTCGACCTGAAGTCCGCCCAGGGCCTGCAGGAAGCCAAGGCGCTGATCGCCAGCGCCGACATCCTGATCGAGAACTTCCGCCCGGGCGTCATGCAGCGCTTGGGGCTGGATTTCACCGAGTTGCGCCGTCAGCGCCCAGAACTGATCACCCTGTCCATCCCGGGTTTTGCCAGCAATGACGAGCTGCGCCGCGACTGGCGGGCCTTCGAGTCGATCATTGCCTCGGCCTCCGGGGTGTTCACCGACATGGGCCAGAACCGCGTGCTGATGGGGATCAACCCGAGCTTCTCGCCGCTGCCGCTGGCTTCGTCCTACGGCACCATGCTGGCCGTATCGGCTGTGGTGCTGGCTCTGCAGGCCCGGCAGCGCAGCGGGCAGGGTGATGAAATCGAGGTGCCGCTGGCTTCCGCTGTCATGGAGGGCCTGTCGTACAACTCGATCAAGATTGATGGCTATCCGCTCCGCTACAAGACGCTGCGTGAGAAGGAAATCGAGCGCCGCCGCGCCGAGAACCTGCCGATGAACCTCAGCTACGAGGATCTGCAGGAATACCTCGATCCGTTCTACCGCACCTATGAATGCGCCGATGGCCGCAAGTTCTATGCGGTCTGCCCGTCACACCGCTCCCACGCCAAGCGTTGCCTGCAGGCCATGGGCCTGTATGAGGAAATGCTCGCGGCCGGCCTGCCCAAGGTCGAAGACCCCTATCTGCCGATGTCGCAGTGGGAGGGCGACGCCTCGCTGGGTGTTTACCCGCTGCCGGCACATTGGGCTCAACGTATTTCGGCGCGCATGAAGGAAGTATTCCTCACCAAGACTGCTGCCGAATGGGAGAAGATTTTCGGTGAGGGCCAGTTCCCGGGCGCACCGCATCGCTCCACTCAGGAATGGCTGCATGACGAACACGCCAATACTGCTGGCCTGGTGGTCGAGGTTGATGATCCTCAATACGGCAAGATGAAGCAGCCGGGCGCGATCAGTTGGTTGGAAGACAGCGCGGCGATGATGTTGGCCCCCAACCCGCGTCGCACGGTGAGTATCAAGGAAGCCCTCGCGACGCTGGCCGAGTGTGCCTCGCCAGCGCTTCCTGCTCCAGCCGAAAAAGCCGCTGGCTGGCTGGAAGGCGTACGTGTTCTTGACCTGACTAACGTCATCGCAGGACCTCACTCGGCTTCGTTCCTGGGGCGCTTCGGCGCTGATGTGATCAAACTCGATCCGGCCACCCCAAACTACGATCCGTGGAACACCGTTGTCTTCGGTATGTCCTCGGCGCGTGGCAAGCAGAGCATCCTGGTCGATCTGAACCAGGTCGATGGTCGCGAGGTGTTCAACACTCTGGTGCGTTCGGTGGACGTCATTGTGATGAACGCCCCCGATCGACAGCTGGCGCCCCTGGGCCTCGACGAGGCCAGCCTGCAGGCGGTGAATCCGGGCGTGATCTTCTGCCAGCTGGACTGCTTCGGCGGCCCGCGTCGTGGCCCTCGCACCGATTATCTGGGCTATGACGACCTGATCCAGGCCACCACCGGCATCATGCTGCGTTTCGGCGGCGGTATGGAAACGCCGGAAGAGCACGCCCACGTAGGCACCATTGATGTCATGTGTGGCTTTGCCGCCGCGCTAGGTGTCGCCTCCGCGCTGTACCGCAAAGCGGCAACCGGGCAGGTAAGTCGTGCACGCACCTCCCTGGCATCGCTGGGCAACCTGGTACAGCTTCCCTTCTGCTTCGACTATGCGGGCAGGGGCCCCTTCAATGAGCCCTCCGGCCGCGATGCCGTCGGCTACAGCGACCTGTCGCGTTTCTATCGTACCGCTGACCACTGGTTGTACCTGGACAGCAACGAGAGCGAACTGGAGAGTCTGGAGCGCGTGGACGGTCTGGTTGGCATCAGTGCCGCCACTGATCGTGCGGCCTTCCTCAGTCATGCCCTGGCCTCGGAGACGGCTGCAACCTGGCAGGGGCGATTGCACGCCGCCGATATCGCAGCAGTGGCGCCGGACAACCTCGACAGCCTGCGCAAACGCTACAGCCGTCCGGCCGATGGACGTCCTGGCACCGACAATGGCAGCTATTCGTTCAGCATCTATGCCGATCATCCGAGTGGCCATTGCGTCACTCAGCTCGATCCCTACGCGATCCGCCCGCGCCGTGCGCCCATCCGTGCTCTGTCTCCGGCTGAAAAGTTCGGTGCCTCGACTCGCCGCGTGCTGCAGGAGTTCGGTTACAGCCAAGCCCAGATCGATGCGCTGATCGAGCGCAACTGCATCAGCGAAAGCTGGAGCGAGGAGTACCTGCCGAGCTGACCGCCCGGCATCAGTCGTCGCCCCTGCATGCCGCTGCCCGGCCCTGCGGGGCGATTCCCCCGAAGCGACCTTGTGAGAAGCACCATGAATAACAAATACAAGAAAGCTACACCCGATGTTCATCGCCATCTCTTTGACCGGCAGCGCTTCCGCGCCGAGTGATACGACGGATAACCCGCATTCCGTTTCCGCGCATTACGGCCCCGGCAGCTATTCAGAGCATGTCGCCGTGGCCCGCCAAAAGAGGATTTTCCCGCGATGAGCAATATCAACCACGGCTCGGCCCTAGACGGCCGGGTATTCTGGCCCTCGATTGCCGTCATTCTCGGCATCACCATTCCCCTGGTCCTGTTTCCTGAGTCTGGAAACCTGATCATCAAGCAGCTGTTCGGCTTCGCTACCGGTAATTTCGGCTGGCTCTATCTGCTTGCCGGCCTCGGCGCGGTCGTGTTTCTGTTGTGGCTCGCGCTGGGTCGCTATGGCCAGGTTCGCCTTGGCCGCGCCGAGGATCTACCTGAGTTTTCCTACTTCAGCTGGGTGGCCATGATTTTCTGTGGCGGCATCGGTATCGCCATTGCCAACTGGGCCTGGGTCGAGCCGATCTACTACTTCGATGGCCCACCACGAGGGCTCGCTGCTCACGGCAAGGAGGCTGCCGAGTGGGCGTTGGCTTATGGACAGTTCCACTGGGGCCTGACTCCCTGGGCCTTCTACTGCCTGCCGGCGATTCCTATCGCCTATTCCATGTACGTTCGCCGCCAGCCTGGCGTCCGTCTTTCGGTGGCTGCGCGAGGACTGCTGGGCGACAAGGCCAACGGTTGGCTCGGGATTCTGCTCGATACGGTGGTGGTCTTCGGCATCGTCGGTGGCGTGGGAACCTCGCTTGGCCTGGCTGTACCGCTGGTATCGACCCTGGCCTCGGACGTGATCGGCCTGCAGCCGTCGTTCGGTTTCGACATGCTGATTCTCGGCCTGTGGACCGCGCTGTTCGGCATGAGCGTGTGGTTCGGTCTGAGCAAAGGCATCAAGTTGCTCAGTGACATCAATGTCTATCTGGCAGTCCTGCTCCTGTTGTTCGTCCTGGCCATCGGTCCGACCCTGTTCATCATCAACGGCTGGTCCAATAGCGTCGGCCTGATGATCAACAACTTCGTGCAGATGAGCCTGTGGACCGATCCGATCGCCAAAGGCAGCTTTCCCCAGGACTGGACCATCTTCTACTGGGCCTGGTGGATCGCCTATGCACCCATGATGGGGCTGTTCGTCGCGCGCATCTCCCGAGGCCGCACCATCAGAGAGTTGGTGTTTGCTGAACTGATCTGGGGCAGCTTGGGCTGCTGGGTGTTCTTTGCGGTGTGGGGTGGCTACGCCCTTGACCTGCAGCTCTCGGGGACGCTGGATGTCAGCGCCATTCTCAACCAGCAGGGCATTCCAGCCACTGTCCTAGCGATACTGAAGACGATGCCTCTGGCCGATTGGGTCATAACCGGCTTCGTTCTGCTGTGCTTCGTCTTTCTGGCCACGACGCTGGACTCAGCGGCCTACGTGCTGGCATCGGTCACTTCGCGCGAGCTGTCCGGTTATGAGGAGCCGCGCCGCTGGATTCGCATCACTTGGGCTCTGCTCCTGGCAGTCGTCGGCATCGGCCTGATCAAGGTGGGGGGGCTCAAGGCGGTGCAGACGTCCACCATCATCGTCGCGCTGCCACTGATTCCGGTACTGGGTGTCCTGGCCTGGTCGCTGCTGCGCATGCTCGATCAGGACTTCGGCAAGCGCCTGAGTTCGCCGACGCTGGTCGTCGACAGCACGATCCCGACTGCTCCGCGCGGGCCGGCGCAGGGGAGTCCCGATTATTCCTATGGCGCAGCGCCCAATCCTGCTGCGCCGATGAGTTCCGCCCAATAGCGTAGGTACCGCGCGCCGTCGCAGACCGCGCTACGCCAAACAGTTCCTAGACAACGCATGGGATGGCCTTGCTGGTCCCAGGGGCCTTCTCATGCCTACACAACCTGGAGTGCACATGACCAATCAAGTGATACTGCCCCGCATCATGCAGTTAGGTGCCGGTGCCAGCGAGGCCATCCCGAACGTGCTAAGCAGTCTTGGCTGTTCACGCCCGCTGCTGATTACCGACAAGATGATGGTTCAACTTGGCTACGCAACGCGTACTCAGGACACGTTGGCCGCCAGTGGGCTCAAGGCGGACATCTTCGCTGACACCGTTCCCGAACCCACAGTCGCGTCGATTCAGGCCGGTGTGGATATGGCGCGCGCTGGCGATTACGACAGCATCATCGCCCTGGGCGGTGGCAGCCCAATCGACAGCGCCAAGGCCATTGGCATCTTGGCCAAGCTGGGCGGGCAAATGCGCGACTACAAGTTCCCGCGTAACGTCACCGAGACCGGGCTGCCGATCATCGCGGTGCCGACCACCGCCGGTACCGGCTCGGAGGTGACCCGTTTCACCATCATCACCGATGAGCAGAACGACGAGAAAATGCTCTGCGTCGGCATCGGCTTCATGCCTGTCGCAGCACTGGTCGACTACAGCCTGACCCTCAGCCTGCCAGCACGTGTGACGGCCGACACCGGTCTCGATGCCCTGACTCACGCTATCGAGGCGTATGTCAGTCAGAAGGCCAACCTCTATAGCGACAGCCAGGCCCTGGCAGCGATGCGCCTGATCGGACCGAATCTGCGCCGGGTCTACCATGACGGCTCCGACCAGGTGGCGCGCGAAGCCATGATGCTGGGCTCGACGCTCGCCGGCGTCGCCTTCTCCAGTGCCTCGGTGGCGCTGGTGCACGGCATGAGCCGTCCGATCGGCGCCTTCTTCCATGTGCCGCATGGCCTGTCGAACGCCATGTTGCTGCCCTGCGTGACGGCTTTCTCCATCCCTGCCGCTGCCGAGCGCTACGCCGATTGTGCGCGGGCCATGGGGGTCGCCAGCGAACAGGACAGCACCGAGCAGGCCAACGCCAAGCTGCTCAGTGAACTGCAGGCGCTCAATGACGAGCTGCAGGTGCCGACACCGGAGCAGTTCGGTATCAACCGCGAGCGTTTTTTCGAGCTGATGCCGACGATGGCGCAGCAGGCGCTCGCCTCGGGGTCACCGGGTAACAACCCTCGTGTGCCCACGGTTGAGCAAATGGTCGAGCTCTACAGCAGCCTTTGGTAACCCTTCCTCTTTCAACGTTCAGGCAGTGCTCTTTCGCCCTGCCAACCACTCTCTAGGAGTCACCCGATGAACACAGTAGGACACCTGATCAACGGCCAGATCGTCAGCGACGCTGCTCGTCTGCAGGACGTGTACAACCCCTCCACCGGCGAAGTCAGCAAGCAAGTGGCGCTGGCGTCCACGGCCACCGTCGAGCAGGCCATTGTCGCTGCCGAGGCCGCTTTCCCGGAGTGGCGCAATACGCCGCCGATCAAGCGTGCGCGGATCATGTTCCGCTTCAAGGAACTGCTGGAGCAGAACGCCGACCGTATCGCCCAGATGATCGGCGAGGAGCACGGTAAGATTTCCCATGACGCGTTGGGTGAACTGCAGCGCGGCATCGAGAACGTCGAATACGCCTGCGGTGCCCCCGAGCTGCTCAAGGGCGAGCACAGCAAGAACGTCGGCCCGAACATCGACTCCTGGAGCGAGTTCCAGCCGTTGGGCGTGGTCGCCGGTATCACCCCGTTCAACTTCCCGGTGATGGTGCCGCTGTGGATGTTCCCGATGGCCATTGTCTGTGGCAACTGCTTCATCCTCAAGCCGTCCGAGCGTGACCCCAGCTCCACCCTGTTCATCGCGCAACTGTTGCAGGAGGCTGGCCTGCCGAAGGGCGTGATGAACGTCGTCAACGGTGACAAGGAAGCGGTCGACGTGCTGCTGCGCGATCCGCGCATCCAGGCGGTCAGCTTCGTTGGTTCGACTCCGATCGCCGAGTACATCTACAAGACCGCGAATGCCAACGGCAAGCGCTGCCAGGCCCTGGGCGGCGCCAAGAACCACGCTATCGTGATGCCCGACGCGGACATGGACAACGCCGTCAGCCAATTGCTGGGTGCAGCCTTCGGCTCCTCCGGTGAGCGTTGCATGGCACTGTCCGTTGCCGTTGCGGTGGGTGATGCCGCTGCCGACGCGCTGATCGAGAAGATGCAGGCTGCCATGCAGTCGCTGAAGGTCGGTGCCTACTCGGACAAGAACAACGACTTCGGCCCGGTGATCACCAAGGCCCATCAACAGAAGGTCGTTGGCTACATCAACAGTGCCGAAGAGCAGGGTGCGACCATCGTGGTCGACGGCCGCAAGCCGCAGGTCGCGGGCTACGAAAACGGCTTCTTCGTTGGCGGTACGCTGATCGATGGCGTGAAGCCGGACATGCTCAGCTACAAGGAAGAGATCTTCGGCCCGGTGCTGCAGGTCGTGCGGGTGGACAGCATGCAGGCTGCAATGGATCTGATCGATGCTCACGAGTACGGCAACGGCACCTGTATCTTCACCCGTGATGGCGAGGCTGCACGTTACTTCTCCGACAACATCAAGGTCGGCATGGTCGGTATCAACGTACCGCTGCCGGTGCCGGTGGCCTATCACAGCTTCGGCGGCTGGAAACGTTCGCTGTTCGGTGACCTGCACGCCTATGGCCCGGATGCCGTTCGCTTCTACACCAAGCGCAAGACCGTTACTCAGCGCTGGCCGTCGGCAGGAGTGCGGGAGAGTGTCTCGTTCTCCATGCCAACGATGAAGTGATTCCGCTCTCCTTATCTTTATTGTTGCTGCGCCCCTGACAGCGGGCGCAGTATTCAAGTGCTCCTACGTTTATGCAGTCCTAGTGAGGCCTGAAACAATGAAGATCAGATCCAAGCTGCTGGTGAGTTTTCTGGTTGCAACGCTGATCCCGGTCCTGATCGTGGCGTTGCTGACTATCCGCAATGTCACGGAACAGGCCAGAGAGAATTTTCTGCTATCGAGCAGCCTGGACATGAAACTGGTGAACAGCAGTTTCACCACCTTTTTCGACTCGGTGGGCTACACCGTCTCGGCCTTGGCAGAATACCCGGCAGTCAGGGATGCCGACGGCGGTGCACTGAGTACCTACTTCGCCGAGGCGCACAAGCCTGGCGAGGTCGCCACGGCCAACGGCGGGCGCGAGAAGCAGATCTTCGATTACTTCTCCAGTATCGGTGAGAGCAACCCAACGCTTGGCTACGTCTACATGAGCGATACCCAGGGTGGCTACGTGGAGTGGCCGGGTACCGGCGACTACGGCGACTGGGACCCGCGCAAGCGCGAGTGGTACACCAAGGGCCGTGACGCCAACTTCACGCTGGCTCGTCGTGACGGCTACTACTGGGAACCGGACGACGCGGTCTATGTATCGGTGCTCAAGGGCTTCAAGGATAACGCCGGGGCGTTCTCCGGGGTCGTGGCGGTGGACGTATCGCTCAAGGCGCTGACGGAGATGGCGCAGAAGGTACGCTTCGGCGAAACCGGTTTTCTGATGGTGGCGGAGGGGAGTGGCACCCTGCTCGTGGATGGTCATCAGCCGGACAACAACTTCAAGAAAATCAGCGAGCTGCCGGGTGAGTACTTTGCAACTATCGCCAAGACCGACAATGGCCTGGTCGAGTTGGATATCGACGGCGTCGCCTACATGGCCAATGTCTATACGTCACCTGAGCTGGGCTGGAAGTTCGTTGGCCTGAAGCAGGCGGACGAGGTATATGCCAGTGCCCGCGAGCTGACCTGGTTGACCCTTGGGGTTTGCATCGTACTGGTCGCGCTGTTCGGTATCGCCGGGGTGATCATCGCCCAGCGGATCGCCAATCCGATCAACCTGGTGACAGGTGGACTGCGCGTCATCGCGCAGGGGGAAGGGGACCTGACTCGCCGCCTGGCGCGCCTCAGCTCGGACGAAACCGGGGAACTGGCCAGCTGGTTCAATCAGTTCATCGAGTCCATCCAGGGCATGATCCGGGTGATCAAGGACAATGCCGTCAGAATGGATGGCGTCTCCAGTGAGACCAGCAAGCGCACTACCGCGATGTCCGCCACGCTGCAGAGCCAGTTGAGTTCGGTGGAGCAGATCGTCACGGCCGTCACCGAGATGTCCTCGGCCGCCAATGAAGTGGCGAAAACCTGTGTGCAGACCGCCGACGTCTCGGAGCAGGGGTTGGCGGCCACGCGCAATGGCAAGGAGGTCATCGCGCGCAGCACGTCGGGGGTCAACAAGCTCGGCAGCAGCATCCAGAGTTCCAGCAAGGTGATTCAGGAGCTGGAGAAGGAAACGGTCAATATCAACAATATCCTCTCGACCATTCAGCAGATCGCCGAGCAGACCAACCTGCTGGCGCTGAACGCGGCCATCGAGGCGGCCCGGGCGGGTGAGCAGGGGAGAGGGTTTGCAGTCGTCGCCGATGAGGTGCGTCATCTTGCCAAGCGCACCCAGGACTCCACCGGGGAGATCAACCATATCCTCAACCTCCTGGTCAGCCGAATCAAGGAAGTGACGGTGAGCATGAATCAGAGCCTGGTCGAGTCGGAGGGCGCCATCAGGTCGTCCGAGGAGGTGCTGGCGGCTTTCGAAAGCATCGAAGGCAAGGTGCAGATGATCCGCGACATGACCATGCAGATTGCGACCGCCACCGAGGAACAGCATCTGGTCACCGAGGAGATCAACCAGAACATCGTGACCATCAACGATGCGGTTGCGCAGATCTCGGCTCAGGCTGCCGAGGTCGAGAGCTACGCCGAAGAGCAAAGCGCGCTGAGCAGTGAGCTGAAGACGCTGGTCGGGCGTTTCCGTACGGATTGAGACGCGCGGGCAACGGTGTCTCGCCTCGATCATCCTGGCGCAGTGCTGTCCGGCCTGAGCTGCCTGCGCCAGCTGGTGTTCAGACGACCGCACACAGCGTTGGATTACAGAACGACGCGTCAGGCAAGGTCATGGTGGCTCGGGCAACTGTCCGCTTCTGGCCGGTAGCTGCCTGTCGCGACCGGCAGCTTGGGGTCGACTTCGGCCGCTCGTCACTACAGCGTGTATTGGTCAAGCCGCATGCAATCGGGTGGTCAATACGAATGCAATTGCCTGGTAAGCTGGGATGCAATTCGGTGGTCAAGTCAGTGCTATTTCGCAACGCCCGTGACGCTGACCGGTGTGGCTGCGAGCAATACCTACAAGTATTGATGGATTTTATCGGCGCCCCCGGGTGCGTCCTGTTTGTTTGATTTCTTCAAGCGAGGCAGGTTGTTCATGCTTGAACAGTTCAGCGATTTGGCGTGTGGCACCAAGTGCTGTAGCGATGAGAACCAGAGCATCAAGGGTGATCTGACCATTGGACTCGAACCGCTTAATGGTCGATTCGGAAATACCCACCATCTTCGCCAAGGACTTGCGGGAGAGGTTCTGTGCGAGTCGCGCTTCTCGAGCGTTGGCACCGATCTTCTGGACTAGTTCGCCTGGAGCGAGCAGAGAATGGATTAGGGCCAAGGTAAGACCTTATTTAATGGTTCACTTCTGATACATTATGCGCCATAAAGCACTTTAATAGTTCAAATATGGCCTTTTGTATTTTGCTGGCCTGGATTGCTCTAGGCGGAGATCGTATGCCCATGATCCTCATGCGTAAGCGGATTGCGTTGTCATAAGTCTGAGCTAGGCATCAATCTGATGAATGCATCGATTCTTGGATTTATTAGCTCGCTGTATTTGATTTTTGCAGGTTCGGTATACGATACATTCAGCCTAATTTGTCTCGTATACGGAACATGGACTACTCCCTAATCACACTTCGACTTGGTGAGCAGCTTCGGCAGCGCCGTCTGAATTGTGGGTTGACACAGGCAGCGCTCGCTTCCCTTGCGGGCATCACCCGTCAGAAGGTTATCGCCATGGAGAAGGGCGACCTCTCAGTGGGGATGATTGCCTATGCGGGAGTACTGGCCGCCCTCGACTCTGAACTCAATGTGGTGCCGGCAGCCATGCCCACTCTGGACGAAATCCATGGAGTATTCGACTAATGATGCTGCAGGTTGCAACGCCTGAAGGTGCCTCTGGGAGGATTCTTACCAGTGGCACTGACTACCTGTTCCGCTGCCACGAGGACGCCAAGGCCCAGGCTACGGAACTAAGCAATCGCAGCAAAGCGCTCGATGTGCGGCTGTTCGCGATGCCTGGCTTGCCAAAGGTCGTAGTCGGCTTGCACTCCGAGCCAGGTGCGAGCTTTGCCGATGCCGGCCAATTCTAGGCGAACAGCCAAATCCGGACTGACCGGCGCATGGCCGTGCAAGATGCGAGACAGGGACTCCCGCGCGAAGCCAAGGCGGCGGGCAAGTTCGGCAATGCTGATGCCCAGTTCGGGGAGCACGTCCTCAAGCAGGGTTTCACCAGGATGCGGTGGGTTGAACATGGTCATGGATAACCCCCTCCTGTTTAGTGGTAGTCAAGGTAGTCGACGAGCTCGATGTCGCTACCCACGAATCGAAAGATCACTCGCCAGTTTCCATTGACGGTGAGCGGCCAGAACTCTTCCAGTTTCCCTCTGAGGGGAAGTAGCCGCCAACCGGGGATGTCGAGGTCGGCGGGTTCATTGGCTCTATCCATAAAACTCAGCATTCGGCCCAGGCGCTTTGCGTGGTCGGCCCGGATGCCTTTGGTTGAGCCAGATTCAAAGAAAATGCATAGACCTTTGTGCCGGAAGCTTACGATCATGGTAATAAGTGTGATGTATTAGGTCACGGTTTTCAACCGTGTGTGGGTTTTCTGCCGTTGTCATCACGGCA
This sequence comes from Pseudomonas sp. yb_5, assembly GCF_043103865.1. Lineage (NCBI taxonomy): Bacteria > Pseudomonadati > Pseudomonadota > Gammaproteobacteria > Pseudomonadales > Pseudomonadaceae > Pseudomonas > Pseudomonas sp. yb_5. Next base: position 17,728 of record NZ_JBICKE010000051.1, on the reverse strand, counting down.
GCTGGGAGGGGGGGCAGGCTTATCAATTGCCGCTGCAAGATTGTGTATTTGTTCTCCTGAACACCCGATCCCTCGCCATGAAGGCCTTCAGCATGTGCGGAATGAGCGTCAGGGCGTCGACTTCTTCACCGTAGGTCTGTGAGTGCAGTGCCGCGTAGCGCTCAAGGTCGGCCTTCAGGCTGGCGGGGCAGGTGAAGGTCAGCTTTATGTTTTCGGTTTTCGGCAGTGGGCCGAGACGCAGCTTGGTCGTGCTCATTGCAGGTTCCTCTGTTGAGTGGAGAAAGGCTGATAGGGACGCAGCACCAGATCGCGGTTTACGATCACGCGTAGGGTTAGGCCAGGGCGCTGGGTCAACGTGGGCTGGATATCGAGGTTACGGCGGGTGACCTCCTGGCCGACCTGATTCACCGTGTCCTGCAGGCTGTCGCGCCCGGCGATGATGATGCGGTCGCCATCGGTGCGACTGGTCGGTGCGGCCAACTCGGCACCGATACCCAGCAGGCTGGTCATGGCTGCGCCGGCGACGATCCGATCCCAGTGCCAGTCGACGCCATCCTCGAGACCGGCATAGCCGGCGGCGTCGGTACCCACCAGATTGTCGAGCTGGAAGGACGAGGTGTCCGGCAGGATCACTCGCTGCCACACCACCTGCACGCGGCTTTGTCCGTAGCTCACCTGGCTGTTGTAGCGGCCCAGCAGGCGCGAGTCCTGGGGAATCAGTACGTGGTCACCGGTGGCACTGTCGTAGACCGGCTCGGTCACTGTGGCGATCACGTCGCCGGGTAGATCCGACTTGATGCCGGTTACCAGTGCTGCCGGGATGACGGTACCGGCCATCACCTGGTAAGGCGACTCAGGCATCTGCAGCAATCCGGAATTACGGATTTGTGCGTTTACGGATTTACTGAGAAACGCCTCGTTCCGCTCCTGCTGCGTTGGTGTTCCTGCGGCGGCTACTGCGCCTGACGAAACCATACCCAGAGCCGGGGACTCGAGTTGAGCGCCACCACCAGATGCGACGTTCGATTTCCGCGGGCTGCTGGTCTGGAAAAACACCGAGGACTGCGCGGCTTCCTCAGCTTCCTTGAGCAGGGCAAGGCGCTCAGCTTCGGCGGTATCTGACCCATGTCCATAACCTTGCGCCTGCTGCTCCGCCCTGAGGATTGGCCCGCCCAGATCGCCGGGCAGCGGTGGGCCCAGTTGCGGTACCTCGGGTGCAGGGGGAGGCGGCAGCTGCGAGTAGTCTGCCGGTAACTGCTCCAGCCCCTCGGAGCGTGCCACGCGGTCGACGTTGTATAGCTCGTTCGGCTCGGCGCCCGGGCGGCGCTGCTGCGGCTGAAGCGACCACAGCATGGCTCCGAGTACCGCGGCCGATAGACCGCCCACCACTGCCGCCAGCATGCGCGGGTTGAGGCGGGTAACCGGGCGCGGCTTGGCGCGCAGTTCCAACGACTCCGGCGCCTCCTTGGGCGGTAGCGAGGTTGCTGCGGCTTGATTGTCGTTCTTGGCCGTCATGCTCATGGCCTCCGTGCCACGCCGTCGGTGCGCTCGATCCGCACCACGTCACCCTTGTCGGCGCCCAAGCGCAGCTCGGCCGCGCCGAACAGGCGGTCGACGATGTAGTAGGGCGAGCGGAAACGATAGTTGACCAGCTGTCCGTCACCTTCGGGGCCAATTACGAACAGCGGCGGCAGCTCGCCTTGGGCGATACCGGCGGGGAACTGGATATACACCTTGCGGCCGTCATCGAAGGCACGTAGCGGCTTCCAGGGTGGATTGCTGCCGCTGATTGCATAACGAAAGCGCAGCTGCTCCAGCGCCAGGGCGGCATCCACCGGCGCCGCAGCCTGGGCTTCACTGGCGCGGCGTTGCAGGGCGAGCATGCGATCCTTCGGATAGTCCCAGGACACCGACGCCATCCAAGCCTGCTCGGTGGAACTCAGCTCGATCAGGTAGGTGCGGCGCGTGGTGGTGATCACCAAGTTGGTCTTGAGGTCGACCCGCGTCGGTTTGATAAGCACGCTGGTGCGCAACTCATCGCCGCTGCCGCTGGTGGTGTCACCGACGATCCAGCGCACGGTGTCGCCAGCGGCCACGGTGACAAGTTCCTCGCCGGGCTGCAGGTTGATCGCCGTCAACCGACCCGGGCTCGCATACACCTGATACAACGCGCCATCGGAGTAGGGCCAGACCTGGATGGCATTGATATAGCCTTCCCGGGTCGGCGCGACCCGAGCCTCGCGATTGGCACGCGAGACCCGCACGCGCTCATCGGTCGGTTCCTTGGCCGGCTTACTGCGCTGAGTTTCCGGCAATGGCTTGAGCTGGGCGGGCAGGGCCAGGGGCTTGGGTATTTCCACCACTTCGATGGGCTTGGGCGGCTCCGGCAGGCGCTGCGCTTCTACCGGTTCTTCCAGTGCGATCACTGGCGGTTCCTGGCTGGCGCAGCCGGCCAGCACGCTCAGCAACAGAGGGCATATACAGAGGTTAAGGGAGGTTTTCATGGTTTCTTGGCTCCTTCCGTAGTGTCCAGTTCACGGCTCCAGGACAGGCCGTTGACGTAGATGCCGAGCGGGTTGCGGCGCAGCTTTTCCTCGGTACGTGGAGGCTGCAGCACCAGTGAGATCACCGCGGTCCAGCGCTCCAGGCCGGCGGCTGCACCATTCACGAAACGACGTTCGATCCAGCGCACCTGGAACGATCTGTCGCTGGCACGCACCACGCTGGTGACTTCCACCGATACCGACTCCTTGCCGACCCGGGTGAAGGGATCGTTGGCGCGGGCATAGTCGTTGAGGGTGGCTGCGCCTCGGTCGGTGGTGGAGTGATAGGCTTCCAGCCAGTTCTGCCGCACCACCACCGGATCGATCGATAGCGAGCGCACCTGCTCGATAAAGTGCGCCAGGTGATGGGCGATTTGCGCATCCTGGGGCTGGTAGGGACTGGCGGCTTCGCCGACGGCGCGCACCTGGCCGAGGTTGTCGACCTCCACTACGTAGGGCGTCACCGTCGACTGCGCCGAACGCCAGACCAGTCCGCCAGCCATCAGCAGCGCCAGGCCCAGGCAACCAAAGGCCATCAGTCGCCAGTTGCGTGCCTGCGCCAGGCTGTTGCCCATGCGCAGGTCCCAGGCCTGTGCCGCGGCCTGGTAAGGGGTGACAGGTTGAGGAGTGTCGCTGTAGCGCACCCGTGGACGTCTGAATCGCATCTTCGTCCTCCTTTACGAATTCGATGGGTCGCGGATCTGCGGCCCAGGTGACGAACCACCGCCATCGCCACCACGAAGGGTGTGGGCGACCGTACTGGTGGCCTGTGATAGTTGTTGCCTGCGCTGCAGGCGCCTGGCCCAGTCGGGCTGTTTGGCAGGGGCAGTTGCAGGTTCTGAAGTGGCGGGGGCGCCACTTGCCACGGCGCTGGAAGAGGCTCCTGCCAGAGAGCGAGCGCTGCCCATTGCCAAGCGTGCTGCACCGGGTGCCATACGTGCGCCGGCCAATACCGCGCCCCCGACACCTGTGGCGACCGCAGCCGCACCTGCTGCCATGCCCGCCGCGCCTAGCGCAGTTCCGGCTGCTGCACCAGCACCCAGTTGCGGTGCGCCGGAGACCAGGCCGGTGGCAATGCCCGGCCCGAAGATGCCCAGGCCGAGCAGAGCCAGCGAGGCGAGCATGGCCACCAGCGCATGGTCGATGGAGGGCTCGTCCGGCACAGCCTGGAACTCGGCGAACAGCCCACTGCCAATGCCGACGATCACGGCCAGCACCAGCACCTTGATGCCGGACGCGACCACGTTGCCCAGCACCTTCTCGGCGAGAAAGGCGGTCTTGTTCCACAGCGCGAAGGGCACCAGCACGAAGCCAGCGAGGGTGGTCAGCTTGAACTCGATCAAGGTGACGAACAGCTGGATGGCCAGGAAGAAGAAACTGACGATCACCACCAGCCAGGCCAGAAATAACACCAGGATGCCGTGTAGGTTACTGAAGACTTCGGGAAATCCGCTGAGGCTGCTGATCTGCTCGAGCAGCGGCCCTCCGGCATCAACCCCAATCGCGGCCAATCGTCCCGGCTGCAGAAACTCCGCATGACTCAACGCGGAACCTGAGGCGAGCAGACCCAATCCCGCGAAGGAGTTGAAGACGATCTTGGCCAGCGCGTTGAAGTTGCCGATGATGAACGCGAAGGCGCCGACATAGAGGGTCTTGCGAATCAGCTTGGCGCTGACGTCCTCGCCGCCCATGGCCCAGAACAGCCCGGCCAGGGTCATGTCGATCACCACCAGAGTCATGGTGAGAAAGGCCACCTCACCGGCGAGCAGGCCGAAGCCGGTGTCGATATACAGCCCGAACACCTCGAGGAATCGGTCGATCACGCTGACGTCGTTCATTGCACGTCCTCGTCGAAGCTTGGTGGTATGACGGGTAGGTCAGCAGGACGGAGAAACTCGCCTGGATGGGCGCAGCCCGAGTAGAAGCGCTCAGTCGCATCGTCTTGCCGAGCCATGACCCCGTTGTCGTCCTGCCCGCAGGCGACCAGCACCAGCAGCGGCAGCAGTGCCAGGAGTCTCATGAGGGCGCCTCCTACCGATAGAACTGCACGGGGTGGGGGGTATAGGGAGTGCCATTGCCCATAAAGCGCCGCCGCCGTTCGCGTGCTTCCTCGGCCGCTGCAGATTGACGGGCAAGCTCCAGGGCGACGGCGCGGTTTTGGGTGATCTGAAGTTGCTGCGCCTGGATCGACTGCTTGGCCTGCAGGGCCAGCAACTGATTGGTAGCCTGGGCAGCCTGCAAGGCACCACCCGCGGACTGGCTCTGCTGTACCAGCGCGGCCAAGGCGCTTTCATCCTCGACCAGACTCTGTTTCATCTGAGCCTGTACGCGCAGCGCCGTATGCAGCCCGTCGAGGCCCTGCTGCCAGCGCTCCCGCGCTTCTTCTGCCAGGCGCTGGCTGCTGACGTCGCCGGTGTATTCGTTTGGATAGAGTCGGCTGAACTCCTGATCCAGGCGCTGCACTTCGTAGGCCAGCCCTCGCGCCTCGGTGAGCAGTCGCTCGGTATTGGCCAAGCTCGCACGTAATTGGCTGACCACGTTGTAGTCCAGACGCTGCAGGTGACGGGCCTGGTTCAGCAGCATCTGGGTTTCGTTCTGCAACTGGCGAACCTGGTTGTTTGCCATCTCCAGGGTGCGCACCGCAGTCAGCGTGTTCTGCACCAGATTGGTCGGATCGATTACGGTGAAGGCGTTGGCCGGCTTCAATGCCAGCAGGCCCAATACCAGCAGCGTGGCGCAGGGGAAATGGTGGACAGGGGATCTCATGGCAGGCACTCCTTGCGTGACGAGGGATAAGCGGTGAGCAGGTCGGCGGCCCAGTCCAGGCCGCGGTGACGCAACCAGACAGGGGCGAAACCGGCTGCGCCGGAAGACTGTTGGATTCGGTCGATCTCGCGCTGCTCGGCTGGGCTGGCCGAGGCGGCGAAGGCCAGCGCCACCGGTCCCAGGTCGAGGTCGAACAGGCGGTTGCCCAGGCGCGACTGGTAGTAGTAATCACGCTTGGGTGTGGCCTGGGCGATGATCTCGATCTGCCGGCCGTTGAGGCCGAAGCCTTGGTAGATGCCTCGGATCTGCGGCTCGCCCGCCTGCGGATTGGGCAGGAAGATGCGACTGGCGCAGCTTTCGATGATTGCCGCAGCGATGCTGGAGTCCTTGATGTCGGCCAGCGACTGGGTGGCGAAGATGACGCTGACGTTCTTCTTGCGCAGGGTCTTGAGCCACTGGCGGATGCGCGCGGCGAACAGCGGGTCGTCGAGAAACAGCCAAGCCTCGTCGAGGATCAGCAGTGTGGGCGCGCCGTCGAAACGTTCCTCGAAGCGAGCGAACAGGTAGCTCAGCACGGCAGCCACTGCCGCCTTGCTGTGCATCAGTTCCTCCATCTCGAAACACTGCACGTCGGCGCTGCCCAGACGATCCTGGTCGGCATCCAGCAATGCGCCATGCGCACCGCCCAGCACATAGGGCTGCAGCGCCTGGCGCATGGCGTTGTTCTGCAGCAGCACCGACAAACCGGTCAGTGTGCGCTGCGTCTCCGGCGCACCGGCCAGGCTGTCGAGTGCCGTCCACAGCGCAGCCTTCTGCTCGGGGCCGACGGCCACGCCTTCCTGCAGCAAGCGCGCCTCCAGCCACTCGGCGGCCCAGGCTCGGTATCCCGGCTGATCGATGCGCGCCAGAGGCTGGAAGGCCAGGTCGCCGTCGCCTCCGAGGTCGTAGTGCTCGCCACCCAGGCCCAGCACCGTTGCGCGCAGCGAACGGCCCATATCGAAGAGAAACAGGCGTGATCCCGGGTAGCGTCGAAACTGCAGAGCCAGGGTCGCCAGCAGCACTGACTTACCCATACCGGTAGGGCCAGCCACAAGGGTGTGGCCGACGTCGCCGACATGAGTGACCAGGCGAAACGGTGTTGCGCCATCGGTGCGGGTGATCACCAATGGCGGGCCATCCAGATGTTCGTTGCGTGCCGGACCAGCCCAGACTGCCGAGACCGGCATCAGGTGCGCCAGATTGAGCGTGGAGATCAGCGGCTGGCGGACGTTGGCGTAGGCGTTGCCGGGGATCGACGACAGCCAGGCCTCCACCGCGTTGAGACTCTCGGCGATGGTGACGAAACCGCGGCCCTGGATCACCCGCTCGACCCGGCGCAGCTTCTCGTCGGCGACCTGGGCGTCGGTATCGCTCACCGTCACGGTAGCCGTCACATAGCCGAAGGCGACCTGGTCGGCACCGAGCTCCTGCAGTGCCTCGTCGGCGTCGCCGGCCTTGTTCGCGGCGTCGCTGTCGAGTAGTGGGCTTTCCTGCTGGAAGATTACTTCGCGCAGCAGCGCCAGGACACCCTTGCGCTTGGCGAACCACTGTCGGCGCAGGCGCACCAGTTCCTTCTCGGCCTCGTCCTTGTCCAGGCAGATAAAGCGGGTCGACCAGCGATAGGCGAAGCCCAGACGGTTGAGGTCATCCAGCACGCCTGGCCAGGTCGAGGCGGGGAAACCACGTACCGACAGCACGCGCAGGTGCTGCTCGCCCAGGCGTGGCGCCAGGCCGGTGGCCAAAGGACTGTCGGCCAGCAGGGCGTCGAGGTGGAAGGGCACCTCTGGTACAGCCACCCGCTGGCGATGGGTCGAAATCGTGGCATGCAGGTAAGTCAGCGTCTGGCTGTCATCTAGCCAGGCAAGCTCTGGCATAACCCCATCCAGCAGATCGAAGAAACGATCCGTCTCGGCGACGAAGGCGGTCAGTCGTTCGCGCCAGTCGACTCCGCGTTGCGGCTGGTACTCGTAGAGCAGGCCGGCGGCGCGCGAGCGCGATTCTTCCGGTGGCAGGTAGAGCAGCGTCAGGTGATAACTGCTCTCGAAGTGGCTTCCGTGCGTCTCGAAGGCGGCGCGGCGCTCCTCGTCCACCAGCCAGGACAAGGGTTCCGGAAAGTCGCTGTCAGGGTAGTCCGCCGCCGCCAGACGCTCGGCCTCGACAAACAGCGCCCAGCCCGAGCCAAGGCGACGCAGGGCATTGTTCAGGCGCGCCGAGGTGGCCACCAGCTCGCCTTGGGTGGCGCTGTCCAGGTCTGGCCCGCGAAAGCGCAGGCTGCGTTGGAACGAACCGTCCTTGTTCAATACGACGCCGGGTGCGACCAGACCGGCCCAGGGTAGCAAGTCGGCGAGCTGGGCGGGGCGGCGCTGGTATTCGGTGAGGTTCAGCATGTCAGCCTCCTCACACATCCAGCAGCGACGGCTGCTTGATATGCCGGGCGAACACCTGCAGGAACTGCGGATCCAGACGGGCACCCCAGACCGCCAGCGAGTGGCCGACCAACCAAAGTGCCAAGCCAGGCAGCCACAGCTGCAGGCCCAGGCCGACCACTGCTGCCAGAGTGCCGTTGAGGATCGCCACGTTGCGTGGTGCGCCACCGAGCAAAATCGGCTCGGCCAGCGAGCGGTGCAATGGCACCTCGAAACCGGGGATGAGGTCGCGCTCGCCGTTCATGCGATCACCGCCCCGCCGGCAAAGCTGAAAAAGCTGAGGAAGAACGACGACGCGGCGAAGGCAATCGACAGGCCGAAGACGATCTGGATCAGCTTGCGAAAGCCGCCGCTGGTGTCGCCGAAGGCCAGCGTCAGGCCGGTGGTAATGATGATGATCACCGCGATGATGCGCGCCACCGGACCCTGTACCGAGTCGAGGATCGATTGCAGCGGTCCCTCCCAGGGCATGCCGGAGCCGGCGGCGAGCACGGGCAGGGAAGCGCCCAGGCAGAAGGCGCCGAGCATCAAGGCGTAGGCGCCGCGGCGACGATAAGCAGCGGAAAGCTGAAGCACAGTCATGGCTGAGTTCCTGAGGCAGAGGTGGAGCGAAGGAGGGTGTCGAGGGCGCTGAGCTGGTAGCCGCGCTCGTCATGGCCGATGACGCGGGCGATCTGCTGGACATGGCGGGCGCGGCCGCGCCCGGCGAGGAACACCACCAGGTTCACCGCCTCGGCGATCAGCGCCCTTGGCGCGGCCAGGGCAACCTCCAGGATCAGTTGCTCCAGGCGCAGCAGAGCACCCTGCGCGGAGCCGGCGTGAATCGTCGCGATACCGCCGGGATGGCCGGTGCCCCAGGCCTTGACCAGGTCCAGCGCCTCGCCGCCGCGCACCTCGCCGACCACCACGCGGTCTGGGCGCAGGCGCAGCGTGCTGCGCACCAGGTCGGCCATGGACACCACGCCAGGCTTGGTACGCAGGGCGACGTGATCGCGGGCCGGGCACTGCAGCTCGACCGTGTCCTCCAGCACCATCACGCGATCGCCGCTGTCGGCCACCTCGGCCAGCAGTGCGTTGGCCAGCGTGGTCTTGCCGCTGCTCGTACCGCCGGCCACCAGGATGTTCTGCCGCTCGCGCACGGCCACGCGCAGGTACTCGGCCTGGGTGGCGCTGAGGATGCCGTCGGCGACGTACTGCTGCAGCGGGATTACGCCAGCGGCGCGCTTGCGCAGCGCGAAGGTCGGCCCGGCCACCACCGGCGGCAGCACGCCCTCGAAGCGCTCGCCGGTTTCCGGCAGCTCGGCGCTCAGCAGCGGCCTGCCATGATGCACTTCCGCGCCGACATGCGCGGCCACCAGGCGGATGATCCGCTCGCCGTCGGCAGCTGCCAGCGTGCCCAGATGGGCGCGGCCAATTGACAGGCGATCCAGCCAGAGCAGGCCGTCGGGGTTGAGCATCACCTCGACCACGTCCGGATCATCCAGGGCCGCCGCGATCAGCGGGCCCATCGCCGTGCGCAACATGCGGGTGCGACGATCCAAGGAGGTCACCGCCGCGTTCAGCACGATGGAAGAGGAGCTGTTCATAGGCGCTCTCCAGTGGCCTGAGCCTCTGCCTGAACCTCCTCGTGTATGTCCCTGACCAGGCTGCGCCCGCGCTGCAGGTGACGTCCCAGTTGCTCGACAAACTGGCTGAAGCGCAGCTTGCCCTGCGCGCGTGCTGCTTCCTGATGCGCCTCTGGTACCGGCGTGCTGACCGTGAGGTAGTAGCGCACGTACAGCGCCACGGTCTCGATCAGGATGTGCTGGTCGCGCTCCAGGCGCTCGAACTGACGTGACAGGCGATCCAGGCGTTTGGCCATGGCCACCTCGCGCTGCTCGCCGGACTCGGGCGACAGCCAGGAGGCCAGCGCCGCGGCGATGATCGAGGACTTCGATACGCCCTTGGTGATCGCCAGTTCGTTCAGGCGCTTGGCATGCTCGGGTTGGATAAACAGGTTGAGGCGGGCTCGGCTCATAGGGCTATTCCATCGTCAGGGTCGAGGGCGGCCAGCCGCGCCACGCGCTGCAGGCGTGGATCCGGCTGGGTGGGGAAGGGCGTGGAAATGTCGTCCTCGTCGAGCAGCAGCAGGTCGCTGGCCAGCTCGTCGTGATCCGGCAACTCGGCGAACTCCGTCAGCTCGGGCTGACGGCGTGGGCCGCCGTCCTCGATGGTCTCGTCATCGCTCAGATCGGTCGGCGACGCGGCAACGACTACGGGCACGGCCAGGCTGCTCCAGTCGTCCGCGCGCGGCGCCGGTGTGTCGGCGTAGCGACCCGGCTGCAAGCGCGGCGCCGGCAGCACCCGGCTCTGGAAGTTGGCGTCGGTGAAGTAGCGCAGCTTCTTCGCGCGGATCGGAGCGAGACCTGAGAGCATCACCACGGCCTCGTCGCTTGGCAGTTGCATGACCTCGCCCGGGGTCAGCAGTGGGCGGGCGGTTTCCTGGCGCGACACCATCAGATGGCCCAGCCAGGGCGCCAGACGGTGGCCGGCGTAATTGCGCTGCGCGCGCAGTTCGGTGGCGGTGCCCAGGGTCTCGGAGATGCGTTTGGCGGTGCGTTCGTCGTTGGTGGCGAAGGTCACCCGCGCATGGCAGTTATCGAGGATCGAGTGGTTCTGGCCGTAGGCCTTGTCGATCTGGTTCAACGACTGCGAAATGAGGAAGGCGCGCAGCCCATAGCCGGCCATGAAGGCCAGCGCTGTCTCGAAGAAATCAAGCCGCCCCAGCGCCGGAAACTCATCAAGCATCAACAGCAGCTTGTGCCGGCGCTCGATACCATCGGAGCCGTCGAGCGACTCGGTCAGGCGCCGGCCGACCTGATTGAGGATCAGGCGGATCAACGGCTTGGTGCGGCTGATATCCGAGGGCGGCACTACCAGGTACAGCGACACCGGATGCTCGGCCGAGATCAGGTCGGCGATGCGCCAGTCGCAGCGAGAGGTTACCTCGGCCACCGTCGGGTCGCGGTAAAGGCCGAGGAAGGACATGGCCGTGGACAGCACGCCCGAGCGCTCGTTGTCGCTCTTGTTCAGCACCTCCCGCGCGGCCGAGGCCACCACCGGATGCGGTGCATCGCCCAAGTGCGGCGTGGTCATCATCCGGTGCAGGGTCAGCTCGAAGGTGCAGGCCGGATCGGAGAGGAAGTTGGCTACGCCGCGCAGGGTCTTGTCTTGGCCGGCGTAGAGCACGTGCAGGATGGCGCCGACCAGCAGCGCATGGCTGGTCTTCTCCCAGTGATTGCGCCGCTCCAGCGCGCCCTCAGGGTCGACCAGGATATCAGCGATGTTCTGCACGTCGCGCACCTCGTGTGCACCGCGACGCACTTCCAGCAGCGGGTTGTAGGCGGCCGAAGCCAGGTCGGTGGGGTTGAATAACAGGCAGTAGGAGAAGCGCGAACGCCAGCCCGCGGTTAGGCTCCAGTTCTCGCCCTTGATGTCGTGGATCACGGCCGAGGCCGGCCAGGAGAGCAGGGTAGGTACCACCAGGCCAACGCCCTTACCTGAGCGCGTCGGCGCGAAGGTCAGCACATGTTCGGGGCCTTCGTGGCGCAGGTACTGATCGTCGAATTGGCCGAGGAACACGCCCGCAGGCTGGGTCAGCCCGGCCTTGCGTACTTCGTCGGCATTGGCCCAACGCGCCGAGCCGTAGGTGGTGACGCGCCGTGCCTGGCGCGCGCGCCAGATAGCCATACCAATGGCCACCACCGACGCCAGCAGGCTGCTGCAAGCGGCGATGCTGCCGCCGATGTTGAAGACGTCCGGCGCATAGGCATCGAAGACGAACCACCACTCGAATAGACGCCAGGGGTGATACACCGGCGTGCCCAGCAACTCGAACCAGGGTGCCCCCAGGCGAGCCTGGTAGCCGAGCGCTGCAGCGGTCCACTGCGTAGCACCCCATACCCCGGACAGGGTGATGGCCAACACCACCAGCATCTGGCCGTAAAGCACCGTTGTCGCTTGCATCCCTGAACCCAACCTCCCAGGCAAAACGCACGGCACGCCGATGTGCCGCGGGCGAGAGGTTCGGTACTGGAAGGGAAGGGGTCAAAGACCGTTTCGGTGGGGAATATAAGACGGTTGGGACAACAAAGCAGGCTGTGGCGGTCGGTGGAAAAGCTCAGCAGGGTGTGTACACGAGGTAGATGTCTATCAGAAGCTGCACTTGGCGACTGGCAGAAACCGACCATTCGCTCACAACCGTCTTCTGACCGGTCAGCGCCTGGCTCCCTTTGATCGAGGGCTACGCATCATTCCGACTATGGACGCGGAGATGGCACATTGCTAGCCTACGGGTTCTTAGGTACAGCCAACTGGACAGATGCCTTCAGAACAAGCTTCCTCAGCTAGGAAGGTTTATGTTGATGCAGGAATGAGCACCCTGCGCTACCGAGCATGGGGGCGGCAATTACAGGAGACAGCCAAGTCCAGATCTTCCCTTCCGGCTACGCCTCCAGATTCCTCCGTGCCGCTACATAATGGACAGGCATGCACCCGGCAGAATGACCTTCGAGGTGGTACTCCACTGAACTCTTAACTCAGGCCTCCCACCGATACCGAGCCCTACATGGAAAGTGAAAGCAGTAACCCATACAGCAAATTGATTGAGGGCTTCGAACATGCCGTCGTGCATGTCGCGGTGGTTGTACCACCATCTTCGAAGCCTTCTACATCTGACGCTCCGCTAACATCTGAACGACCTCCTCTGCGTTTACTGTTCGCATCGGTCTGGTTCCTGGCGTCAGGAAGGCAAGTCCCATCGAGACCTCCCAAGCCCTACTTCAAAAAAATCAAGGAAGAGGGCGCTATTGCAGTCGATCGTATCGTTATGACCGCGGAAGAGGCCGTCCGATGGTACCGAAGCGCATCGGAAGAACTTCATACACCTAGGCCCCTAAATGGTTTCCGGGAGGGCTCCGACGACGTCCCCCTCTCCGCTGACAGGCTAAGCGACTTCCCAAGGTGGCCTGTACTGGGCGTACCAATGGAAAGTGACGACATCACACTTAAATCTGAACGTTCTTCCATCCCGTTCCGTAACCTCGGCATCATGAGGTACTCACGTCGAATTTCGGACAGCCAAGAATGGCCGAGCTTCCTTGACCAAGAGGGACAAAGCAAACATTGCCAGGAAGCTTTCCAATTCCTAGAGCACCATATGCATGTCAATTTTAGGGAGTACCCTGAATATCTGGGGGGGATGGTACTGGGAGTGCCTGACTGCGATGTCCTTTCAGTCCGACAATTCGTTGATTCTAAAGAGGACAACTCTGAATCGTTGTACTTCCATTTGAAGCCCCACCCAGGCCGGAAGCTTCAAGGTCTAAGCTTGACCTCGATGGAAGGCCAGGAAGGTGTACTCACCTCATTTGATACAGTTCCGGTACCGGAAGATGGATTGGTTGAAATTAAAAGACCATACTCTATCCACGTCTCAGGGCTAGTTCTGACACACAAGGAGCGCGGGGTGTTGATGCAAACGCCCATGCGACAGTTCATGCGGCAAATGAACATGACGACAGAGTTGGTCGAACGACGCGTCAAGGTTCAAGCCCCTGAAACTGATAAAAAGAAGAGCCCAGTCAATGAGTACGTTGCCGAAAAGAAAACGTTGGCATCCTCTCAAACGTTTGGTGAGGCACCGAACACAACAGGCGCCTTTCAGCGTTTGCTGGACGCAAAAAGCGAACGACTGCTCAATCACAGCGCCCAGCTATATGATCAGACTTGGTTTACGACTGGCCAACGCAAAGAGGCACTCGAACACATCAGGGAAAAGCTTAAACACGCTCGCTCCACTATTTTCATCGCAGATCCCTACTTCAGCGCAAATCAAATCTCCCAATACCTGTATTCCATAGAGCGAGACGAGATAAAGATACAAATCCTGACCTCAAATGGCGCTTTCAAGAAGATCAAGGAAGCAGAAGCCGGCACTGAGGCTGATACTAGTGAGGGCTCCCTGGATACTCACCAAACATTGCTCCAGAACCTGAATATATTCCAAGCCAGTCACAAAAATAGTATTGAAGTCAAAGTAGCGAATACAGAAAGCAGTCTGTTCCATGATCGATTCCTCGCCGTCGACAGTCGCGTGTGGATGCTCGGCAGTTCGCTGAACTCTATCGGCATACGGCCAACGCTTATCATGCGCATACCGCATGGTGAAAAAATTCTCGCCCACCTTATGAGCCTCTACAAAAACGCCATTCCTCTGGAGGATTTCAAAGTTCCGCGGGAAGCCCCCAAAAAACCATGTGTGCACTGTGGGCGTGACATGGAAGACACGAAAGAAGCGCAGCTGCCAAAAGCGGAGGGAGGGGGTCAGGAGCAGGGTATGCCGAGCGGGCAAGGGACGCAGAACGCGGAGATGCAGGACACACCGGACGCGCAGGGTCGTTAATAATGGCTAAGTTCTCGTCCCAGATTAGTATCAGCACGACAGCGCCGGCGGCAGAGACAAATTTTACTCCGCAGCTACTAATACCTTGCGAGGCGCCCTACCGGGACGAATCACGCCATCATTTTCCATGTATTCATGCCATCAAGGCTCGTCGTGCAGTTCCGGATGTACGGTTAGTTGAAGAATTTGAAAAAGCGATTAGTGCTGCACAAAAGGTCTGGATAATTGACAAACATTTATTCTCTGCGGATGGCCCAAAACCAGACCATGGCCGAAGAATTAAAAAGGTTGTGGACTGGTTTTACACAGAAAATATTCAAGCGGTAAAAATATTAACTGGTCATCATGATTCACAGAAAGAAATCGAGAAAGGTTTCGAGGATTTAAAACAGATCGTAACAGAAGATCGAGCCAAACTCGCCCCACCCATCACAATAGCGCTCTCATTTGCCCTCAGAGACGCCGATTGCATTCACGATCGCTTTGCTATCATCGATAACGAATTATGGCATTTTGGTGCAACTGTAGGCGGTTTTCACCGGGACGTAAATGCTGTGAGTAGAGGCTGGAATGCTCAGGCTCATGACGCAGTACAGTTTTTTGATACAGCTTGGAAGATGGCCAACGGCAACGGGAGAAAATAGTCATGAACAAAGAATGGCAATTGCCGCCCGCTTATGAGTCGGACATGCACAAATCGTACACAATCGCCGAGTCGGTGATTGGAGACTTCGCAGAAGGTCGCTTCGCACCTCCCGATGTATTGTTGACGTCTGTTAAAGAATACTTCTGTGCCCAAGACGATGCCAAGAATGCTCTTAAGAAGTTTACCACCCAACTAGGCGGTTCCAGCGAGGACTTCGATGCGTCAGACGATCCGAGAATTCAGGCGGCCTTGGCGATCGGAATTGTAACGATCTGGGCCTCTTCAGAAACCGAAAACCGGTACAACGCCTTCAGGACTCTCGTCCGAAACTCATGGTGGGTTGAACACTTGTGGACGGAAGTGGCACTGGTTATAGCCCTGAAAAATAATGTTTTCAAAGAAGTAATCTTAAATTTAGCCGAAAAATATTTCGCCGATGCTGAAAAAAAGCTGCTTCAGGAATATGGGGTTGATCCATCTCATCCAACCACACTCGATGAAATTTGGTACGGACATACTAGGGAAAGTCGGGTCGATGAATCCAGTTGGCCATGGATTGAATTGCTAGCAAGGCTCGATCCCGACAAACTGTTTAAATGGATGAATTCCACACAAAGCCTACTCTTGATCAATCGAGTACTCGACAGCCCGGAGTTTTACCGTAACTACGAACTGTGGGAGCAGTTCACACTCGGGGCTCCACCAAGTTTCCAAAGCGATGGCTCGTGGAATGGAGCCCTATTGCTTCCCAGTTTGCTCAGGTACGGAAGTGCGAAAATCATCCACATAGCCGATGGCCGAGAATACCATCCGTCTGTGCTAGAGCCGCACGTCAGGTCACTGCTCGCCTGTTTCGTAGCTACTGTCGCTAAAAGATCCGATTTCGAGGGCCTGTTCAAGCGTTGGGGTACGTGGCTCACTCGCCAGCATCTTAACTTTCCTGATAACAACTCGGATAAAAAACGACCTCTGAGCAGCCTAGATATATTATGGGAATTAGCCGATAAACTCCCACTTCCCTGTTCCCCAACCGTTTCCGACCAATTGAATTTTTCTTGGGAGCCATGGGTTTACCAATCCATGCTAGCACTTCTACATTCGAACGCCCCCAACAAATTTCCGACACCGGACGTCAGTGCTTTCATAAAAGAGTGGAACTTGACACCTACCGAGTGGAATTCCTCCAAAGGTAAGTCGCTTCGAAGCCATGTTAGTGAATATCACGCCACTCAGCCCAACAACTATGCCTGCCGGGTGCTTGGGTATTCTGTCGCATTGAGCGATGACTTCACCAGTCACTGGCTGAGCATGTGGAACTCTAGCGTTGCGCTGAGAGAAATTCTCGAGTTCCGTCCAATTTATAAAATTTCCAAAGAATGGCAACCTTCGGATGCTTCAGGACTGATGCGCACATTGGTTGACATAGGCTTGGGGATTCTGGACTGTACTGCCAACGCACAGGAAACTCTCAACCCCGAAATACTTAAGCAATCCGCCGAGCTATTTCATGCGCTGTGGGAGGCTACCACTGAGATGTTGAGCATTGACTTCTATGGTGACGACTTCTGGCCAATCATGCAGCAACACCTAGTCATTCGCAGACTACGGTGGACAGTCGAAGCAGAGAGCGCGAATGATGAGCATTGTAGTAAATGGCTAGATCTGGCCGCCTACCCGACGTCACGGGAAACATTGGCCTTAGTCTCCAGCAATCCCTGTTCATTCATAAGCCTGCTGCCCCTGCTTGTGCAAAACCAAATTCCCAAGCAAGCCTTGAAGGACTTGGTCAACCAGATCGAAATTGACTTAGCTTCTCTCGCATCGAGTGCAGCCAGATACCAGAGTGGGCCTGAGAAGAAATTCAAGATATATCCTTATCACGTCAACTTGATCGAAGAGTTAGCTTAGATCTGCAAATGATATGGGTGAGTCGCCCCCTATTTCTGTAGGCGCTTTCAAGCTTCAAGGAGGAACTGCTCACCCTGTCCGCGTTTGGTCGATTTCTACCGGTTGTGATCGGCAATCCGTGACCGGAGGTCGCCCCCTACCTGATAGTAGGTTTACCCTCAGCGCTGGGAGTTATTCGGCTGGCAACTTTGTCATCCGGTTGAAGCAGATTACTTTCCGCTCCAGAACATCTCGAAATGGGTAGTCTGGATGATCGAGGTGACAGGACATGGAGCCATCAGCGCCCTACAGACGTTGCCGAAGGGCGAAATGACTCGTGGTGCAGGCTTTTGCATGCCGCCCGCTTCACTTGTTTCCCAATCAATTTGGGGGCCGGCGAGTGATTCTGCCGACCCGCTGCTGTTACAAGGAACAACAGCACTCTGGTGATCTACGCCAGTTCGCGTATGAGTTCAGGGTGCTTGCTTAGGACACGGATCAAGACGGTGGCCTGATCGTTGGGTTTTGAGCGGTTCTGCTCCCAGTTCTTTAAGGTCGCAGGCTTGGCGTGAATGGCCTGCGCAAATACACCCTGGGACATTTGCAGCTTTTCGCGCAGTGCGACGATTTCCGCACCTGTCGCGGGTTCGATTGGCTTGTATTCAACCTTGTGAGTACGCAGCGTACGCTTGCCTTCACGTGCTGCGGCAAGGTCGTCGAAACCTTCGATCAGCTCGGAAAAAATATCGCGTTTGGTCATGGTGCTTGCCTCGCCTTCACTTCGCGTTCAAGGAGCGCTTTCAACTGCCTAAGCTGGTCACTGCTCAGGTCATTGAGTTCGTCTTTGTCATACAGGGTGAAGAGCCAGAACTGCAGACCGCTGTGCCAGTAGTAATAAATCACCCGAACGCCACCTCGCTTTCCCTTGCTGCGCCTGACTGATCCGAAGCGAACCTTCCTCAGGCCACCGCTGTTGGCG